>JAUNKI010000073.1 GCA_030532815.1 Leptotrichiaceae bacterium | reverse complement strand
TATTTACATTCTTTCATTTCTTTTGTTTTCATTTAAAATATGCTTTTCAGATAACAGAAAATATTTATCTCACATTAAAACCGAATTTTCCATTACATTATTATTTTACAATTTCTCCTGTCCATGAATTTATCCCCCCGAAATCAATAATATTTGTATATCCCTTTTTAATAAGTCTCAACGCAGCCTGTTTACTTCTGCTGCCGCTACGGCAGTAAACCATTATTAACTGATTTTTGTCGGGAAGTTTGCTGATTTCACTTTCTCCTATTGTATTCAGAGGAATGGAAACGGCATTTGGAATATGTCCTTCCATATATTCATTTTCCATTCTTACATCAATGATAATGTAATTTTTTTCGTTTTTCATCATTTGTTCCGCTTCTTCTGAAGTTATCTTTCTATATGTCCCTGCAACTGCATTTTCTTCAGAAATTTCAGTACCTTTCTTTTTTATAACTGAAAATAATGTCACCGTAGTCAGCATAAGTACCAACACTGTTATAAATATTAAATTCTTTTTCATTTATACCGCCTCCTCCGTAAACAGTTCCAATATTCCGATTTCTTTCTATTTTCTTACAGAAATTACATAAATGGGATTTTCAGCCATTATCATATTAAAATCCTTAATTTTTCTATTTTCGGCAAACTTTTCCATTTTTATACTGATAAAATCTGTTCTCTTCCGACATCAGGGTATATACACGTATCTTCCATTTCCGTTTTGTCAATATTTACTCTTATCTTCCCTTTTATCATAGGAACTTTAGCCTTTATAAAATTCCTCATTTTTTATGTGATACATTGCTGCTTCCTAATTTTTCCCCTTTAAAATAAATCCGTCTGACTCAAATTTCTTACGGTCAGATTAATTTTCGGATTTTTCTATTTTATATTTTCATTCAGAATATTTTCCATTATATTTCCCATTTCCTTATAACTTCTTATAAATACTGTTTTTTCCTTGTAATCTTCAATTATATTTTTTATTTCCTCAAAATTTTCCTTCTGAAATTTATCTGTCCATTTTAACAGTTCCGTTAAGGACTTTAAAGTTTCCTTTTTCCCCTTTTCCATTTTCAGTCTTCTTTTTATAAAACGTTTTATAATATTGAACCTGTATATTTTTCGAGGCAGTTCCAGAATATAAATTATATCCGCTTCCTTAAAGCTTTCCATACACCATTTATAGTAAACTCCCTCTATTATCCAGCCTTTTTCCTTTAAAATCTTCTGAAACAGCATATTTCTTTTTTCAGGTTTCATTTTTATTCCGTAACTGCCTGAACTGTTTTCCCATTGGAGATCGTCCAGATCAAAATGTTTTATTTTCAGTTTATCCGACAGTTTTCGGGCAAAATATGTTTTTCCTGTTCCGCTAACACCGATTATACGTATTTTCATTCAAATCTCCGATTTTCAAAAATTTCTATATACGGGTATATTATAAAAATCCCTCTATTTCTCCTATCTTTTATAAATATATGTTAAATCGTATAATTGTAATTTTTACAACTGTTGCTTTATTTTATAAGGTACATTAAACAGATATACATCATCTTTTTCAGGATAGTCATCATATTCAGAATGGTATATAAATCCCGGTTTCTGTGCCGGTTTGAAAGAAGGTACGTTATTTCTTTTCGCCACTTTTATAATCATATCGGGAAAAACTTTTTCCGCTTCTTTGATTATTACAGTACACGCTTCAAAAACAATACCTTTTCTCTGAAATTCAGGATTAATCCTGTATGCCAGATTTAGCATTTCCGTATTGTTAAATTCTCTTAAAGAGAGACCTCCGTAACCTATAAAGGAATCTGAGGATAATTCACATATTATATAATACCCTATTCCTTTTTCCTCCCAATCTTTTTTCATCCAGTATTGAAGAATTTCCTCAGTTTCCCCTATACACTTATCGGGACCGTGAGGATTGAAAAAAGATTGACTTCAGACTTTGAGTTAAGCTCATACAGCTCTTTTAAGTCATCTGATGAAGGTTTAACTTAATTTCAGTCGTGATGTTTTTATATTTTCCTTCATTTTTTTCTATATCCTATTTCCTTCTGAAATCTCAGCAGATACCCGTCGGGATCCTGACATAAAAACTGCTTCACTCCTATATATCCTTCATTCTGTCTGTACCACTTTTCTTCCATTTCCATATAAAGGCTATCCATATGTTTTATTTTTTCATAAATAGAATCAATATCGGATAAATTTATTTCAAAATTAATTCCTCTGCCGAAAGGATATTCCAATTTTCCCGTAACCCAATTTCTTGAAACACCTGTTTCTTCAAGCATTATTTCAGCAGCTTCATTTCGTATATATGCAAATTTTTCCTCTTTCCTTTCATAAACTATCTCAAATCCGCATATATCAATATAAAACTTTAAACTTTTTTCTATATCTGAAACCGACAGCTCAGGTACTAAAGCAGGTTGAAATATTTTCTTATCCATTATTTATTTCCCTTTCTTTTCCTACTGTTTTTTCATTTTAATTTATAAAATTTATCGTAAAAACCGTTAAATTTTTCTGTAAACTTTTTCAAAAGGAACACGGAAACGCTCTCCCCATACTCCTGTTTCCTCATCTCTTATACCGCAGGCAATTATCATATTGACTTCAGTACCGAAAGGAAGTTTCAGAATTTTTTTTACACGTCTGCTGTCAAAACCTTCCATAGGACAGGTATCATAATTCTGCTCCGCCATTGCCAGCATAAATGTCTGAGCTGCAAGAGCGCAGCTTTTATGCACTGTCACTCTTATATCACTTTCAGACACTTCCCTCATCATAGGACGGAAAATTCCTACCGACAAAGCGATAAGCTTTCGTAACAATCCCAACATACCGAAAAATCTTCCGTAAATTAAAGGCATTATTTTCTCGTAATAAATCTCCCAATGTTTAAGCCGCTCTTCACTTTTTTCAGGAGAACTGTTTCTTTTTATATTTTTCCTTTCAAATGTAAGAGCATCTTTTGCCCTTTCCATGTATAAATCCTGACGTGTAATAAAAACAACCATTTCCTGAGCAGTTTTTGCAGCACTCTGGTTCAGACAGGCTATGGATAATTTTTTCAGAATTTCCTCGTCTGTAATATGCAGGCATTCCCACAGCTGCATATTTGAGCTTGTAGGAGCGAGCAGGGCCAGTTCCAGACATTGCCGTACTTTTTCACTGTCTATTTTTTTATTACTGTCGTAAGTTCTGACAGAACGTCTGTATTCCAATATTTCTTTCAGTTTTTTCATTTTATTTCCTCCCCGGACTGTTTTATATTATTTTCTTCTACTCTCATACCGATTTTCGCTTAAAAGTTGAATAATCCTGCTGTAAATCATATATAAATCAGGATTTCTTCCCGTTAAAAACGGATATTTAAAATGTAAGGACACTGATTTACTTTTAAGATACAGTGCTTTCCTTTCCCATTTTTCAACTGAAATCACTATACTGGCACCTGACTTTTTCCTTCCTGCAAATAAATTTCAGACTTTTTTATAATTTTTCAGCTTCTTTTTTTACTGTATTTTCAAGAGTTTTCAAATCTTTTTTTGCTTTTTCGACATCATATGTTTTTATTTTTTTATTTTCCATAATTATTTTTCCGTTTATAATAGTTGTTTTTACATCTCCAGGTAACATCGAATAAACAATTGCCGAATAATAGTCATATATAGGCTGCATATTCAGAGATTTTGTATCAATAATTATTATATCCGCCAGTTTCCCTTCTTCAAGAGAACCTATTCTGTCTTCCATATGAAGGGCCTTCGCTCCTCCTATTGTCGCCATTTCCACTACTTTATAAGGAGGCATTGCCGCTCTGTCCTTACTGTGAAGCTTATGAACCTTTGCAACATAACCTAACTGACTTACAAGGTCAAGGGTGTTCCCGCTCATAGGCCCGTCAGTTCCCAAGCCTACCCTTAATCCTTCGTCAAACATTTTCAATGCAGGAGATACACCTTTTGCTGATTTTATATTGGCAACCATATTGTGAGCTATTCCCACATTTCTTTCTTTCAGTATTTTTATATCACTGTCATTTACAAATATGACATGCCCTGCTACTACCTTATCAGTTAAAAATCCTATGGAATCCAGATATTCTATGACTGTTTTATTATACTTCTCCTTTATCTGCTTAACTTCATTTTCAGTTTCGGCAATATGCATTAATACAGGTACATTATATTTTTTAGAGAGTTCCGTAACTTTTTTCAGATACTCCTCCTCAACTGTATAAGGAGCATGAGGAGCAAATGCAGGTGTTACAAGCTGACTATTTTTATACTGTTTTATAAAGTTTTCCGCATACTCTATTCCTCCGTAAGGTTCTTTGGCATCTGCAACGGGATTTTTTATTACAGTTTCACCGAGTACTCCCCGTATTCCTATAAGTTCGGCAGCCTTTGCCACTTCGTCTTCAAAATAATACATATCTGCAAAAGTTGTCGTCCCTGTGCTTACCATTTCCAATATTCCGTATACTGCACCTTTATATACAAGGTCCCTGCTCACAAGTTTATCTTCAAGGGGGAAAATATATCTTCTCAGTCTATCAGGTACATCATCTGCCAATGATCTGAAAGGAACCATTGAAACATGAGTATGTGTATTTACAAATCCCGGCATTACTATATTTTTATCCGCATCTATTATTTTTTTACCTTTGTATTTTGAAAGCAGTTTTTCATTTCCTACAGCTGCGATTTTATTATTTTTTATAGCTATGACGCCGTTTTCTATGACTTCCTTCTTTTCATTCATAGTCAGAATTACGGCATTTTTAATGAGAATATCCACATTTTCTCCAAAAGCTGTAATTCCCATTCCTAAACTTAAAATTAACAAAATAAATATTTTTTTCATAAAAAATCATCCTCTCCGTTATATTATTTTTTATTTTTGTCAGAGTATATCTGAAAACTCAAAATCTACAATATTTTCAATATCTTTTTTATTTTTTAAATAACAGAATTATGATAAAACCGATATCCTTTTATTGCAATTTTTAAAATATCCGTTACAGTTTCGGTTTAAAATAAATCTTTCATTTTCTTTCAGTTCCTGTTTTTTTTCCACCTAATATTCTGCAATTATTTTTTCCACATTTTGCCCGTTTTGACTATGCTTTTCCTTTTTTCGCCTCGGGCAGTTCTTTGTACATAGCTTTAAATAATTTTATTAAAAATTGCTCATCCCCGACATTGTCAAAATCAATCAGCAACATTTCCTTTGCTCCTTCATAAGGTTTCTCATAAACTCCATCGGGTATATTTTTTACTGCGACTTTGACAGGTTTTATAAGAAATCTGTCATCGTAAATTCCGCCTATGACTTTTCCCCGATAATAAATTATATACTCTCCCATCATTTTCCTGTAGGAAATTTCCTCCAATCCTGAAAGTTTTTCCAAAATAAAGTTTAAATATTCTTTACTTGAAGCCATTCGAATACCCTCCTTTTCCAACTTCCCTAATTTTTTATTTTTTCTGAGTTCAAATTCTATTTCTATACATTAAAATATCAACAATCCTTTTTCATCATATTTAAAATCAGGTCCCCATGCCACTTCCCAATAATATCCGTCCAAATCCTGAAAATAGGCATGGTATCCGCCCCAAAAAACTTCCTGAGGCTCTTTCACTATTTTTCCTCCGGCTTTTTTTACGAGTTTTATTACTTCATTGACTTCTTCCTTTGTCTCCACGTTATACGCCAATGTTACTCCACTGAATCCGTCCTTTATTTTCGGCGGTTCCTCTTTACTAATATCTTCAGCAAGTAAATCCAAAGGATACAGCTCAAACTTTGTTCCGTAAGTATTAAAAAATATCACGTTAGGATTATCCTCTTTACAATCTGTTTCAAAGCCCAGACCGTCTCGGTAAAATTTTACGGATTTTTCCATATTTCTCACACCGAGACATATACATGTAATTTTTTTTGTTTTCTCTAATAAACAGTTAATATCCCATCTGTACAAATTCTATATTATTTCTGAAACACCATTTCATTATATTATCATATAATAAATCATAATCTTCATATATGGCTAACGGATATAAAAATAGGAACTCTTTCAAATGAGGAGGATGATTACCCAGAACAAACATATATTTTTCCCCCTTACTGCGAATTATCATTTTTCTTTCATTGAACAAAGTGTAAAGAGTTGCTTCTTTCCGTGTCATTTCTATCCTGTTTACATCATATTTGGAAAAATTTGCATTGTCTACACTTATATCTTTACTTTTTACAATGATATATTCAGGTGTATATTTTTCTATTCTCTTTTTCAGAACAAATAAAAAGATGGACACAGGAGCAAATATTATTATTATAAATCCCCCAAGTATTATTAAAAAGAAGTATAGACCGAATACTTCAAATATCATAAAAGCCATTATTAATGAAATAGCGAGTATACTAAAGACAAATATTAGACTCCTAATCCATACTTTTTTTATACGTTGAGAGACTATTTGTTGAGAAATCATTTTCTGTCCGCCAATAAAAAATTTTTCTGAAATTTCCTCTGTATTGAATATTTCTCCATTTTCAAAATCCTTATTTTCCGAACTTATATATTTATATTTTTCCATTTCTACTATAAGTTCATTACATTGTCTTGCAGACAGCCAGTCACAGTTGATACCTTTCTTTACTCCATTTTCAGTAAAATAAAGAGTTCTTTTAAGATAATAACTTCTACGTGTCCTTTTCGGCTTTATTTCCAGATATACCTTATTTTTTATAATATCCAGCTTAAATTTTTCTTTAAAAAAACTGTAATAAATAAGTATTCCCTTTTCCAATACGATTTTTTTCCCTGAATTGTAGACTGCTCCTCCTATTACAGACAGTATTCCTACTATAATAAATAATGTATTTATTTCTATCAGAGAAGTATACGATTTTCCTGTTATAACTTTAAAAATAAGCAATATCAATGAACCCGAAAGTGAAGACAGCATAACTGACACGATAAAATATTGGATTATCAGCCATATATGTGTAAGCAGTACAGTTTTATATATTTTTTTCATTTTAAAATCTCCTATCTCTATATTTTTTATTTTATGTTTTCACATGAAATTTTATAATCCTTCAAAAACGAACATTTCTACATCTTCTCCTTTATTTTTAGGAAGAATTTTTCACTTTATTTGCAGTCATTTTTAAAGAGGAAGAATTTATTACTCATTTTTCTGATTTAACGGAATGCTTATTTTTTGTTATTTTTTATGACTGTTCCAAAAAAGTATTTGTTTCTCCGTCGTCACGAAAATTAACCTTGGAAAAACATTTTCAGTCTGTGAGTTATATCGGGAGTATCCCTTCTGTTCGTTTCATTATCCGAACATATTTCCGAATAATGAAATTCATGGTCTTTTGTCTTTATCCCGTTCCCTGTTTCTATGTTTATATAATCGAATCTGGTCTGTATTCTGTCTGTTTTTCATTACAATTTTCATATTAACCTGCAAAATTTCTCTTTTTTCCTGTCAGGAAAATGAAGCTCCTTTTGAAAAATATATGAATCCTCCGGATTTTTCGTGTGCTTCTACTTCTTTTTCATAAATTTTTCCATACTTTCTTTCACTAACGGACTTTGTAAAAACTCTCCTGCATACAGCTTAGGATATCCGCCTCCGAAACATATGAAATCGGCATTTTCAGGAATACATTATCTTTTACGGAACTGAATTTAATTATTTCCGCTCCTGAAAATCTCATAAATGAAAATGTCCCGTTTTCAGCTACTGCATTTTCCCTTTATATTTATTTATCTTTCAGTACCTTTATCAGTTCAAAACCGCTCATTTCCCCCTTAAGGAAAAATTCATCTGTTATTTCTTTCATTCTTTCAATAACAAGGCATTTTCCCGTTATTTTCTTAAACAATTTTATTTCCCCTGTAAATTTTTCGGAAATACCTGTTTCCCTTACCTGCCTGAGACTGAGATATCTGCTTTCCACTGAAATTTTTCATTTCTCGGAATATATATCCGTTTTTTAAACTGTTTTCTTTAAACTTAAGTACAGTTTTTCCGAAGAAACATTATTTAAAATTATACATTTTATTCTAACATTTTCATCAAACATTTTAAAGTCTAAAATTTCCGCAGCAATACTTATAGAAACGTCTTCTACATTTTCATATACCTACATAAATATCCTGCCTGTTGTAGTTTTCGGCTTCAGCTCATTATTCCTGATACAAGTATTTTTCATAATAAACTATTCTCCCTTAAAAATATACATCTGTTTTCTATATTCGTATTTTTACTTTCAAGATGACATTTTATTTTTAAAGTTTCAGAAATATTCAGGTCAGACTTCTTTTAAATCTGCCAAACCCTCATTACAACTTCTTTCTTTTACAATTCCCTTTACACGAAACATGAGTATAATCTGTAAATTTATAGTAAAGTCAGTACCATAAGTGAACTCTATCGGAATTTTCCCCTTTACGGTCTGTTCCTTAAATTTTCTGTATTTATTTGAAATTTTTAGAATTGTTGAGAAATATGAATCAGATAATTTCATAAATTGTAAAAATATTAAACTGCGTAGATATGACAATATGTTTAAATTCGATTATTTACAATTTCTTCCGTGAGAACTGAAGTGATTTCCTCACGAAAGAAACTGTAAAATTGTTTATTTCCTTTATAATATTTATTTATAATTTTCAATTGTTTCTATACCGTAATTATCCGATTCGGGTATATCAACCTTTCTGAATAACGAATAAAGTCCTTCGGGCATTTTTTTCATTGTAAAAAATTCCTTTACAGGACGTTTACATTCTGTTAGGTAATATTTTTCTCCAGAAATATTCTTAATGACAGTATCAAATATATTTTCCCGTCTGTTTCTGTATAAATTTTCCCGTTTCTGCCGGTTCAAAAGATACATCGGCAGCAGCATCTTTATTATTAATTTCCTTAGCCGTTTTATAAACGATTAGGAAATAACCTGTTGTAGAACAGCCGAAATTTTCTCCAGATTCTTTTTGCCCATATTCATAATATTTATCAGGCAGCTTTGTCATATTTATAAAAAATTCCTTATTTTCTTTATTGCCGAATTGCCGATTTTGGAAAAAGTTAAGACTCCTATTGTTAATAATAAAATTGTAACCGCTTTTTTCATATTTTCTCTCTTTTTTCAATTTATTTAAAATAATAAAA
>JAUNKI010000072.1 GCA_030532815.1 Leptotrichiaceae bacterium | reverse complement strand
CTTGAAGAAATTAATAAGATTATTTCTCCGTTTAAGGGAAAAATTATGGATATTGAAAATATTCAGGATAAAATATTCAGTGCAAAAGTTTTAGGTGACGGTTTTGCAGTGGAAATTGAAAGTGATGAAGTAATCGCACCGATAGACGGAAAAATAATAAATGTCTATTCCACTGAGCATGCACTTATTTTAGAGGATAATTACGAACATAAAATATTAATTCATATAGGATTAGGAACGGTAGGGCTGAACGGTAAAGGAATAAAACTCCTGAAAAAAGTAGGAGATTCTGTAAAACAGGGAGAAAAAATAGCCGAAGTGGACAGAAAAGCCGTTACTGAAGCAGGGTATTCATTAGTTTCACCGGTAACATTCCTAAATGTGAATAAGGCAAAATACAGTATACAGGTTGATAAAGAAGGATTAGTGGAACAGGGAGAAGAAGCGATAATTTTTGTAACAAAAAAATAATTGATAATTTTGCAAATAAGATGTATAATTAATCAATAATTAAATAAAAAAATAACAAGGCAGGGAGTGATTTTATGAGCAAAATTATCAATGCACCTACAAAATACATACAGGGTGCAAATGAAATTGCCAATCTGGCAAAATACTACAAGGTAAAGGGAAACGGTTCCGCTTATATACTTGCGGATAAATTCATATTTGACAATTTTAAGGACAAAATAGCTGAAAGCTTTGAAAAGGAGAAAGTTCCTTATCATATGGAAGTATTCGGCGGAGAATGTTCCCAAAAGGAAATAGACAGAAATATAGAAATACTGAAAGCTGAAAAATGCGATGTTCTGTTGGGAATAGGAGGAGGAAAAACTCTTGACGCGGCAAAAGCCATTGCTTATTATGAAAATATTCCCGTACTTATAGTTCCGACTATAGCGTCTACAGATGCACCTTGCAGTGCTTTGTCGGTTGTATACACTCCGGAAGGGGAATTTGAAAAATATCTCTTTCTTAAATCCAATCCGGATATGGTTATAATGGATACGGATGTTATTGTAAATGCTCCTGTGAGACTTCTTGTGGCAGGGATTGGAGATGCTCTTTCCACTTATTTTGAAGCAAAGGCCTGTGTGGATTCCAATGCTACATCAATTGCAGGTGGAAAAGCGACAAAAGCCGCTCTTGCCATAGCCGAATTATGTCTGAATACGTTATTTGAAGACGGTCTGAAAGCTAAAATAGCGGTAGAAAATAAAGTGTGTTCAAAAGCGGTTGAAAATATAATAGAAGCCAATACATATTTAAGCGGAATAGGATTTGAAAGCGGAGGACTTGCTGCAGCTCATGCAATACATAACGGTCTTACAATACTTCAAGAAGGGCACCATATGTATCACGGAGAAAAAGTGGCTTTCGGAACAATAACTCAGATGGTGCTGGAAAACAGACCTCTCGAAGAAATAAACGAAGTAGTGGAACTGTGTAAAAGTGTGGGATTGCCTACTACATTGGAGCAGCTCGGACTGGGAAGCGTGTCAAAAGGAAGACTTTATGAAGTGGCCGAAGCAAGTACCGTAGAAGGCGAAACAATACATAATATGCCTTTTAAAGTGACTGCTGACGATGTTTATGCGGCAATACTTGTTGCGGATAAACTGGGAAAATGATATAATTCTTCTGAAAAGAACTTAAATAGGGAATGATGAAATGCTGAAAAAGGAACGACAGGACTTAATACTTATGAAACTGAATACAAAGGGAAAAGTTATAGTAAATGAACTTGCACTTGATTTATCAGTTTCTGAAGATACTATAAGAAGAGATCTTATGGAAATGGACAAAAAAGGAATACTGAAAAGAGTTTTCGGAGGAGCTTTGCCTTTGAACAGATATGTAATAAATTATGCCGAAAGGGAAAATTTTGAGCCTGAATTGAAATACGAACTTGCATTAAAGGCAGTAAATCTTATGAAGGAAAATCAGGTAATTGCAATTGACGGAAGTACGACAAATTTACAGTTGGCAAGGGCAATTCCTGTTAATCTCAACTTAACGGTACTTACCAACAGTCTATCCATTGCCAATGAACTTTGTAATCACAAAAATATAAACGTCATAATGATCGGAGGAAATTTATTTAAAAAAATTATGACAAATGTAGGACATTTAGCAGAAAATCAGATAAAGGAATATTATCCTGACATCTGTTTTATGGGAGCTTATGCAATACATCCTTTAATGGGAATTACAAGTCCTTATGAAGAGGAAGTCGGAGTAAAACGGCAGTTTATAAAATCTTCAGGAAGAACGGTGACCCTTGTCATACCTGAAAAATTTAATGTCATTATGCCTTATAAAGTGTGTGATATAAAGGATATCACGACTATTGTAACTGACAAAAGAGTATCAGAGGAAATTCTGAAAGAATATGAAAAAATAGGAATAGAATGTATATAAAAATAAGAGTATAAAAATATGAGAGCTGAAATAACGGCTCTCATATTTTTTTTAAAGTTCTGAATATTAAAGTTTGATGTATATTCCGAATTTATATTTTCTGTATTACTTTGATTCGGTTGTACTTTTATTTAAAATGTTTTCTTAATATTTCGGTTTTTCCTTCAACGTTTAAATTTTACAGTTTGAAAAATGTGTAAAGCGAATGTCATAAAAACATCTTTTTTGTTTTTACGGCAAACCTACATTTTTGACCTTAGTGAAATTTGAGTTGAATTAATTTTTCTGCAAAGTTTTTCTCAAAAAAGACTGAAAACGGTTTTTGATTGAATCTTTTTACAGAAAAGCAAGTAATAATTTATGCCTTTGCTCCCGAAATCGATACATTTGAGATTTTATTCTTATATATGAACAGCAGGACGGTACATGTTATCGTAACAATTCCCGCTATTATAAATCCGTACATTTCTATTGTATGTACAGGAACATTTTTGAAAAATCTTACAAATCCTTCAGGTGCGATAACGATATATGAAGTAACTACCATTGTCATAAACATGGACGGGAATAATGCTATCCAGAAAGCTTTCCCTTTTTTAACAAGCCAGACAGTTGCTGTCCATAATGCAATCGTAGCCAGTGTCTGGTTCGCCCATGCGAAATATCTCCATATAATGTTGAAATCAATAGTCGTCAGGTATATTCCTGCTGCAAATAAAGGAATAGCGACTAAAAAACGATTTTTGACAGGAGCCTGCTTTATATTAAAAATTTCCGCAATTATAAGTCTTGCACCTCTGAATGCAGTATCTCCCGAAGTTATAGGACATGCCACGACACCGAGTACTGCAAGGAAAGCACCGAGAATACCTAAAAGCTGATAAGAAGCTTTGTTAACTACTACGGCAGGTGAACCTACAGCTGCCAGTTCCTTAATTCCGCCGAATACGGTCATTGCAGCGGCAGCCCATATAAGTGCAACAACACCTTCTGCAATCATGGCTCCGTAAAATACTTTTCTTGCTTCTGTTTCATTTTTTATACAACGGGCTATCATAGGTGTCTGAGTAGCGTGAAAACCGCTTACTGCACCGCAGGCGATGGAAATAAACAAGTACGGGAATAAGGAAGTTCCTTTGGGATGCGGATTTCCTTTAAAAACTTCGGTAAGTTCAGGAATGACAAAATCTCCTTTCAGACTTCCGTATATAAGCATCCCACCTATACCTACAGCCATGAACAGCAGAGCAAATCCGAAGAGGGGATATATTCTTGCTATGATTTTATCAATGGGAAGAACAGTTGCGAGTATATAGTATATTATAATAGCTACCGTAAATATCATTACATCGATTTTTGTTAAATTTGATAATATATCTGCAGGAGATTTTACAAATACTACTCCTACGAGAAGTAACAGAACTATGGAAAAAATACGCATAATCTGCTGCATTGTCTTTCCGAGATTTTCACCGACTATTTCACCGATATTGCTTCCTTTGGCTCTCAATGAGAGCATTCCTATGAGGAAATCATGGACGGCTCCTCCGAAAATACATCCGAAAACAATCCACAGAAAAGCTGCAGGTCCCCATAAAGCTCCCGCAATTGCTCCGAATATGGGACCTGTTCCGGCAATGTTGAGAAACTGTATGAGAAAAGACTTCGGAGTACTCAGTTCCACATAATCGACACCATCTTTGAATTCAATTGCAGGAGTGGGTCTTCCGGGTTCAATTCCGAAAATTTTTTCTACAATTTTACCGTAAAATATATACCCTAATATGAGAGCAATAATTGACAGAATAAAAGAAATCATATTTACTACCTCCATTAAAAAAGTTATTTTTTACTCCTTTAATATAATAATACCCCGTTTTTTAAAAAATACAAGGGCATGAAGATTTTGAGAATAGCAGTAATATGATTTCTAAGTATTTATTACATTGTGTTTAGTTAAAACATATAATAAATTTCTGATAAATTCTTTATTAATAAATGAAAATAATAATAAAGTAAAAATAAGCAATATTGAAATTTAAACAATTAAATTTCTGTTAATTCAAAATTACAGTAAATCCAGAAGAGTTTTGTCTCCGTATACCTTTTCCCAGTCGGAATTAAATGTATCCATACTCCAGTCCGTGTAAGGATGATATATAAGTCTTTCAAAAATATCAGGGGATACGGTAACTGATTTTGAACCTGCAAGCATCGTTTCATGAACCTGTCTTACATTTTTAAAGGAAGCTCCGAGAATTTTCGGTTCAAAAATTCTTTTGTATCTTTTCAGGCATTCTTCATCTGTCTTTTTAACAGTTTCCAGTATTATAAAAGCTTCTCTGACTATTTCCGTGCCGCTTTCTCCTATATTGTCGGATCTGTTTATATAAGGAGCCATATATTCGGCTCCGGCTTCTGCCGCCATTATAATCTGCTGAGCTGAAAGTATTCCTGTAGCAGTTATTTTGTGTCCGTCTTTTGTCAGTATTTTCATGGCTTTTATTCCTTCTGCCGTTACAGGAATTTTCGTATAGAAATTTTCTCCGAACATATCTCTTAATAAATTTACTTCTTTAATTATAATATCTGCAGTATGCCCTACAGCCTGAGCATGTACTATTTTGTCTTTTCCTATAATGTCGTAAATATCATTTATGATATCCTTGAAATTTCTTTTTTCTTTTGCAATGATTGAAGGGTTGGTAGTTACTCCTGTTAAAGGGAAAATATCATTGATTTTTTTAATGGCGTCCAAATTTGCCGTATCTAAAAAATATTCCATAAAATTTATCCGGTAACTCCTGTAAAGAGTTTTACCGCTCCTTTCTTTGTTTAAATTTTTTCAAAATAATAACATTTTATATTTCGATATATTTCGTTTTATTTTGATCATGTTTTAATATTAACATATTTACTTTAAGAAGTCTATAAAATTTTAAAAATTTTTGTTGACAATAAATGATAAATAATGTATTATGAAATATATCGAAACAAAACGAAACTTTAAAGCATAAATGATTTTTTAAGAGAGAGAGAAGATAGTTTATGGAAGAAGCACTTGTTACTGCAATAGAAAGAGGAGCAACTTTTGATGGTCCCGGTATAAGAACGGTAGTATATTTAAAAGGGTGCCCGTTAAGATGTTTATGGTGTTCAAATCCTGAAACACAGAAAATTGAAAATGAAGTTTACTGGGATTACGGAGCTGTCTGTCCTATTACCGGAAAACTGCCCGAAGTGGCAAAAAAAATGACTTTAAATGAAGTATTTAAAGAAGTGATGAAAGATGAGAAGTTTTACAGAAAATCAGGAGGAGGAGTTACTTTAAGCGGAGGAGAAGTCCTTGTAAACGCAAAGTTCGTTATAAAACTTTTTGAAAAACTGAAAGAAGAATATATAGGTACAGCCATTGAAACTACGGGATTCGGAAATTACGAGGAATTTGAAAGTCTTGCAAAACTTACGGATACGGTTTTGTTTGATATAAAACATATGAATAACGAAAAACATAAACAGTATACCGCCGTTTCCAATGAAATTATATTGGAAAATCTTGAAAAGCTTTCAAAGTGGCATAAAAATATTATAATGAGATTTCCCTTTATAAAAGGAGTAAATGACGACAGGGAAAACATAACTGCAACGGCGGAGTTTCTGAAAAGCATAAATCTGTTGGAGGTGGATATACTGCCGTATCACACAATGGGTCTTGAAAAATACAGGAAGCTTAGAAGACCCTATCTTATGCCGACTTTGGTGAAACATACCAAGGAAGAATTGGAAGAAGCCGTTGAACTTATGAAAGAAATAGGCGTAAAGGCAAGAATAAATCAGTAAAATTAAATTCGACATTAAAAAGAGGGCATAAATATACTGTAAATTAAAGTAAATAAAGAAAATAAAATATATCGGAGGGAAAGATTATGAGAGAGTATATCTTGAAAAGTGAAAGAGTAAAGAAACTTAGAGAATCGGCATTATCCAAATTTCCTGGAGTCAGTGTGGAAAGAGGGAGACTGCTTACAAAAGCTTACAAGGAACATGAAGGAAAATCCAAATACCTTGTAAGAGCTTATGCAGTGAAGGAAATTCTCGAAAATATGACAATATACATAAAAGACGGTGAGCTTATAGCGGGAAATCAGTCTGTTGATGAAAGAACGGCACCTTTCTTTCCGGAATATGCCGTAGATTGGATTGCAGATGAACTTAAGGAAAAAGGAAATTTTGATTCAAGAGACGGAGATAAATTTCGTATTCCTGAGGAAGAAATACCTGAAATGCTTGAGATTTGTGAATGGTGGAGAGGGAAAACTCTGAAGGACAGAGCCTTTGCACAAATGCCTCAGGAAATAAGAGAAGCGGGAATTGTGAAAATAATTCACGGAGAAGGAAATATGACATCAGGAGACGGTCATATAGTTCCGTCTTTTGAAAAAGTTCTGAATAAAGGGTTAAGAGGAGTAATAGAAGAAGCAAGGGAAGCAAGGGAAAAAATAGATATAACCGTATATGGAGGATATAATAAAGTGGATTTCCTTAAATCAGTGGAAATCGTGGCAGAAGCGGTTATAAACTTTGCTCACAGATACGCTGATCTGGCACTGAAACTTGCTCAGTCTGAAAAAGATGAAACAAGAAAAAAAGAACTGCTTCAAATTCATGAAAACTGTCTAAAAGTTCCTGAAAATCCTGCAGAAACATTTTGGGAAGGAGTACAGGCAATATGGTTCATTCATCTTGTAATACAGATAGAAAGTAACGGACATTCGGCTTCATTGGGAAGAGTGGATCAGTATCTGTATCCTTTATATAAACAGGATATAATTGACGGAAATGTGGAAAGGGAATTTGCAAAAGAGCTGTTACAGTGTCTTTGGGTAAAACTGTATTCAGTGATAAAAGTGAGATCCACTTCACATTCAGGTTACGGTGCAGGTTATCCGACTTATCAGAACGTGACTTTGGGAGGATCAAAACCTAACGGAAAAGACTGTACAAATGAACTGAGTTATCTGATATTGGAAAGTGTGGGAGAAAATAAGCTGACACAGCCTAATCTTGCAGTGAGATATCACGTAAATTCTCCTGAAAGATTTATAAGAGAATGTGCTTCTGTTGCCGCTACGGGATACGGAATGCCAGCCATGCATACTGATGAAATAATAATTCCGGCTCTTCTGAATAAAGGAGTGGACTTTAGGGATGCCTATGACTATACTATGGTAGGCTGTGTGGAAGTGGCGGTTCCGGGTAAATGGGGATACAGATGTACGGGAATGACTTTCCTGAACCTTGTGAAAGCTACCGAGCTTGTTCTGAATGACGGATATGATAACAGAACAGGGCTTCAGATGTTAAAAGGACAGGGAAAACTAACTGATTTTGAAACTTATGAGGATTTGTGGAAAGCGTGGGAAAATCATATAAAACACTATACGAAACTGACAGTGGCTCTTGATACTCTTGCCGATACTCACTTGGAGGAATTTCCTGATATACTTCTGTCAAGTCTTGTAGATAACTGTATAGAAAGAGGACTTACGGCAAAAGAAGGAGGAGCGGTTTATGATATCGTTTCGGGACTTCAGGTGGGAATAGCCAATGCGGCAAATTCTCTTTATGCTTTAAAGACATTAGTATATGACGCGAAAATACTGACGAAGGAAGAAGTGTACAATGCATTGCAGAATGACTACGCAGGAGAAGAAGGAGAAAGAATAAGAAAAATCCTCCTTGAAGTGCCTAAATACGGAAATGATATTGATGAAGTAGACGAATTTGCAGAAAATATTTACTGGTCATATATAAATGAAATTCAGAAATATCATAATACGAGATACGGAAGAGGACCGAAAAACGGAGGTTACGGAGTTTCGACTTCGGGAATATCTTCAAATGTTCCGATGGGAACTGTGAGCGGTGCTACTCCTGACGGAAGAAAGGCCTATACTCCTGCCGCTGAAGGAGGGTCGCCTACACAGGGAACGGATGTGAACGGACCTACTGCAGTACTAAACTCGGTAAATAAACTTCCTACTCTTATGATTACGGGAGGACAGCTGTTGAATCAGAAATATTCTCCTGAACTTGTAAGAACTCCTGAACAGTTTGAAAAGTTCGTAGATGTTATAAAATCGTTTATAGCTTCCAAAGGCTGGCACATACAGTTTAATATTATTTCGGGAGAAACACTGAAAGCGGCTCAATGTGAGCCTGAAAAACATAGGGATATTATAGTAAGAGTTGCGGGATACTGTGCACAGTTTGTCACATTGGACAAAACAACTCAGAATGATATTATTTCAAGAACTGAGCAGAAATTATAATTAATGAGTTATATTACATACCTGATAAATTTGATGAAGAAAATTGTCTTGGGTGGACTTGTGCAAAGTTCATTCAGGGCAGTTTTTATATTTTTTCTGTGAGGGCTCATCGCCGTCATATCGGGGCTGTCTCATAAGGTATAAAAACATATTTAATCATAATTTTTATATATTTTTCTGTTTTTACAAAATGAGTAAAAATAATATCTTTTAGTTTTTAAAAATATATAATACTTATAGTTAGAGAATTATTTTTGACTTATAAGACAGCCCCGAACCAAAAAACTGCCAATCCAAATTATTTCTAAACTTTATTTTTTTCCGTGAGGGCTCATCGCCGCCCTCACACTCCTGCTATCGGCTTTTCTACGCTTTTTGAAAAAAGCTTAGCAAAAACTACCAACCTAAATTATTTCTAACTCAAAAATACTCCATTCGCTAAAAAATCACAAACTCGCTTCGCTCAGACAGTGATTTTTCTTTACGCTCATTCC
>JAUNKI010000071.1 GCA_030532815.1 Leptotrichiaceae bacterium | reverse complement strand
AGTGTTTTTGAGTTTAGAAATAATTTGAGTTGGCGGTTTTTTGTCAAACTTTTTTTCAAAAGCGTAGAAAAGCCGATAGCCGGAGTGTGAGGGCAGAGATGAGTCCTCACGAAAAGAAATTGGATATTTTTAACTAAGATTTTTATAAAAAAGTATAGGAAATATATTTAAATAAAAAAATTGATTAAAATATTTAGAATATGGCTGTTGACACCAATAAATAAAAGTGATATTATAAAAATGACTGTAAAGTCATTTTGAAAAAAGAAATATTAAAGAGATAAAAATGCTAAAAATGTGGTATAATTTAATATACTGATATTTTTATGAAAAAATTCTGAGAAAAGGAGGAATAAATTTTGGCAAAGGAAGTGTTTGATAAAATTAGGGATACTGAAAAAGAAGCTGACCGAATTATTTTGAATGCTAATGAAAACGCTAAAAATATTTTAAAAGATATTGAGCGGAAAATAAAGGAAGACAGTGAAAAAATAATTTATGAAGCTCAGGAAGAAGCAGAACGATTAAAAGAAAAAACAATAGAGACAGTTAATAAAGATGTCGAATTTCTTCTGAACAAGGAAAAGGAAGAGTTGAAAAATATACTGAATATTGAAGAAACTAAAATGAGTGAAATAGTGAATTTACTGGCAGAGAGGATTGTGAAATAATGGCAATAGTTAAAATGAGTAAATTTAATTTAATTGCTTTTGACTCGCAGCGGGCTAAAATTCTTAAAAGGCTTCAAAAATTCAAAGAAGTTAATTTTATTGATTTCAATGCGGAAAATAACGATGAAACGCTGAAAAAAATTATCAATAATGAAGAATTGACCAGAATTGAAGAAAGACTTCACTCGGTTGATTATTCTATCAGCTTGTTAAAAAAATATCAGATTATGAAAAAAAACATAAAAGCCGTTATGAAAGGAAATGACAATTATACTTTTGAAGAGCTTGCCAAGAAGGCGGCTGTGTATGACTGGAAAGAACTGTGTCAAAAGTTAAAAGAACTGGGTTCAGATTTGGATGAAATACGTTTAAAAATATCAAAAAGATATTCAGAACTGGAAAGTATATCTTTATGGGACAGACTGGATATAAATCCTGAAGAACTTAAAAAGTTGAAAACGGTAAACACATATCTCGGAACAATACCGTACAAGCTTAAAAACAGTTTTGTCGGAAAAATGAGTGAACTTGAAAAAACTTATTACGAAGAATTGAAAGTTACTAAGGAAGATGTTTACTATATGGTTATTTCCGATAAAGGAGATGAGGAAAAGGAAAAGCTTTCGGAAATATTCAGAGAAACAAGTTTCACGGCGGAAGATTTGAAAGTGGACACTACACCTGAAGAATATATTGAGAAACTGAAAAATGAAATTCAGGAACTGAAAAAAGAGAAAAAAGAAATAAAATCCCGAATAAAAAGTTATGACGGAGAATTAAGTAATTTAGAAGCAGTTTACGAATATCTTAAAAATAAAAAATTAAGAATAACGGAAACCGAAAAAATGGCAAAAACTGAAAATACATGTATAATAAGCGGATGGATTCCTACTTCCAAAAAAGAGGAATTTGAAAAGGAAGTGGCGGAAGCTTCCCGTTCAAATTATTATATTGATTTTGAGGAAGCGGATCCGAATGACGTAACTGTTCCGATAAAATTGAAAAACGGAAAAGTGGTTAGTACATTTGAAAGTCTGACACAGATGTATGCTTATCCTAAATATAATGAGATAGATCCGACACCTTTACTGACACCGTTTTATATAGTGTTTTTCGGAATGATGGTCGCCGATGCGGGATATGGTCTACTCCTGCTCTTTGGAACACTGTTTGTACTGAAATTTGTAAATCTGAATAAAAAGTCAAGACTTATGATACAGTTTTTCTTTTATTTAAGTTTTTCGGTTATAGTATGGGGAGTGTTATACGGTTCATATTTCGGTCTGGAAATACCGGGAATGTGGAGACTCATAAATCCTTCAACGGAATTCCAGAAACTGCTTATAGGCTCCGTAGCTTTCGGACTGATTCATCTCTTTTTCGGATTAGCTATCAAGGCTTATCTGCATTTTAAAGCAGGAAAACCTTTAGATGCGTTGTACGACACAGGATTCTGGTATATGGCACTCAGCGGAGGGATAGTATTTCTTTTATCTTCAGTGCTTAAATTATCTCTGGTTACTGCAAATATATCAATGTGGATAATGATAGCCGGAATGGTAGGAATTGTTATGACAGGTGGAAGAGAAGCAAAAAGCTTCGGCGGAAAACTTGGAGGAGGACTTTATAGTCTGTATGGGATTTCAGGATATATAGGAGATCTTGTTTCGTATTCAAGACTTATGGCTTTGGGACTTGCAGGAGGATTTATAGCACAGGCCATGAATATTATTGCGGGGCTTCTCGGAAGCACATGGTTCGGTATTGCATTTGTTCCTGTTATATTTGTTTTGGGACATCTGTTTAATATGTTCCTTTCGTTTTTAGGTTCTTATGTACATACTTCAAGACTTATATATGTAGAATTTTTCGGTAAGTTTTACGAAGGTGGAGGAAAGCCTTTCAAAGATTTCAGAACTGAAAGTAAGTATATAAATCTGGATGATTAAAAGAAAGGATATCCAAAAAAACGGAAAATCGGAGTAAATAAAAATTATTTAAATATATAAATTAATAAAAAAATAAAAAATATTAGGAGGAAAAAAATGAATATATCATCATTATTTGCACAATACGGAGGTTATATTTTAGGAGCATTGGGAGTAGCAACGGCAGTATTTCTTTCAGGTATAGGATCTGCAAGAGGAGTAGGAATGGTCGGAGAAGTGGCAGCAGGACTTATGTCCGAAGAACCTGAAAAATTCGGAAAATCGTTAGTATTGCAGCTGTTACCGGGAACACAGGGATTATACGGTTTCGTTATAGGACTTCTTGTATTTTTCAAATTAAGTCCTGATATGAGTTTTGCAGAAGGATTTTATCTGTTTGTAGCATGTCTGCCTATAGCAGTAGCAGGATACGGTTCTGCAATATTTCAGGGAAGAGTTGCTGCAGCAGGGATAAGCATACTTGCAAAAAATGAGGAACAGTCGACAAAAGGGATAGTTTATGCGGTAATGGTTGAAACATATGCCCTATTGGCATTCGTAATATCAATGATTATGGTTTTATTAGCGAAATAGGCAGATTATCTGAAGACGATAAAACAACGAAATTTTAAATTAAGGATGTGAAGAAATGTCTAATTTGGATAATTTAACATCAAAAATAATAAATGATGCTAAAGAAAAAGCAGCTGAAATTGAACAGAAAGCAAAAGAAACAGCTGATGAAAAATATAAAGCAGGATTGAAGAAAGCCGACATAAAGAAAAAAAATATACTCGAGTCAGGTGAAAGAGAACGTGAACTTCTTTCAGAAAGAATGAAATCGGGAGCAGTCCTGAAAGCGAGAGATGAAAGACTGAAAGCTAAACAGGACACTATTGATAAAGTAATTCTGAAATTAAAGGAAAGACTCGTAAATATGAACGAAGAAGAATACATTGAATATATTTCCAAAAATGCGGATATTTCTTCATTTAATCCAAATAAAAAATTAATAGTGAAAAAAGAATATTTAAATAAAGTAAAGGAAAAGTTTCCGAATATAACAACGGAGGAAAATATATTTGTAGATTCCGGATTTATAATTGAGGAAAACGGAATTCAGGAAAATTATACTTTTGAAGTAAAACTGGATTTTATGAGAGATGAACTGGAAGTTGAAATTTCAAGGCTTCTGTTTTCATAATCAATATTAAGGGAGAAAGTGCATGGATAGAATGGATTACGGACGTAGTGTCGTAACTGTAAGAGTATTGGAAAAAAGGCTTTTAAATAAAAATCGTCTTGAAAGAATGATAGAAGCCGAAACTCCCGATGAAGTATTAAAACTGTTGGGAGAAACTGAATATTCCCAAAGTATGACGGATATTAAAAATAGCAGAGAATATGAAAAAATACTGAAAAGAGAAACTGAAAGGGTGTTTTCCCTTATTAGGGAAATGAGTAACGACAGTGAAATAGTAGATATCCTGTCTCTTAAATATGACTATCATAATCTGAAAGTTTTATTGAAAGGAAAAGTTACAGGAAAGGATTTTTCAGGGCTTCTCATGGATGCGGGAACAGTTAAGACAAATAAACTCAAAGCCCAGTTTGATGCTGAAAGTTACGATGATTTACCTGAAGAGTTAAGTAAAGCTGTAAGTGAAGCGGAAAAGGATTTTGATGAAAATAAGGATCCTCAGAGAATAGATATAATAGTTGACAAATATTATTATTCACATTTACTGAAAATTGCGGACAGAATAAATGTGCAAATACTCAGAGATTATGTTGAAGGTCTTATTGATTTTCAGAATATAATTACTTTGTTACGTGTTAAAAAACAGAGTAAGGATTTTAAATTTCTGGAAAGTGTCATACATGAAGGCGGTAAAATTTCAAAGGATAAAATCGTTTCCTCTTTGAATGACAGTGTTGAAACAATAGCAAATAAATTCAGAAAAGAAAAAATAGGAAGTTGCCTTCTTAAAGGAGCTGAAATATTTAATGAAAAGGGAAGATTATCCGAGCTTGAAAAAATATCCGATAATTATCTCATGGCACTGAACAGGGAGTCGAAATATACCGTGTTCGGTCCGGAACCGCTGTTTGCGTATCTTATTGCCAAAGAAAGGGAAATGAATGCAATCAGAATGATAATGGTAAGCAAGATTAATAATATAAATTCCGAAAAAGTAAGGGAAAGGCTGCGTGATACATATGTATAAAATAGGTGTAGTCGGAGATAAGGATTCAATTCTGGCATTTAAGGCACTGGGTATAGAAGTGTTTCCGACAGCCGGTAAGGAAGAAGCGAGAAAAATAATAGATACACTGGCAAATGACAGATACGGAATTATATTCGTAACAGAACAGATTGCAGATTTGGTAGAAGAAACTGTTGAAAGGTATAACAGGGAACTTATTCCGGCAATAATACTGATACCGAACAATCAGGGAAGTTTAGGCATCGGAATACAGAAAATAAATGATTACGTGGAAAAAGCAATAGGTTCAAATATATTTTAAAACTTGAAATCAAGACTTCAAAAACTTGAAGAAAGAAGGAGATGTTCATTGAAAGTAGGAAAAATTATAAAAGTATCAGGACCTCTTGTAGTGGCAGAGGGTATGGACGAAGCAAATGTCTACGATGTCGTAAGAGTTTCTGACAATAAACTGATAGGTGAAATAATAGAAATGAGAGGAGATCAGGCTTCAATACAGGTTTATGAGGAAACTGTAGGTATAGGACCTGGAGAACCTGTATACTCAACGGGAGAACCTCTAAGTGTGGAACTTGGACCGGGACTTTTGGAAGCCATGTTTGACGGTATACAGAGACCTTTACAGGAATTTCAGGAAGTTGCAGGGGATTACTTGAATAAAGGAGTAGAAGTTCCTTCGTTAAACAGAGAGAAAAAATGGGATTTTGAACCTGTTATGAAAGCAGGAGATAAAGTTGAAGCTGGAGATATAATAGGAACAGTTCAGGAAACTTCAGTTATAAGTCATAAAATTATGATACCTTTAGGAGTAAACGGTACTTTAAAGTCAATAGAAAAAGGAAGCTTTACGGTTACGGATACTGTAGCAGTAGTTGAAACTGCCGAAGGTGATGTGAATGTACAGATGATGCAGAAATGGCCTGTACGTCGTGGAAGAAAATATAAACAGAAATTGAACCCTGAAGCCCCTTTAATTACAGGACAGAGGGTAATAGATACATTTTTTCCCGTAACTAAGGGAGGAACTGCATGTGTACCGGGACCTTTCGGTTCAGGAAAAACGGTAGTTCAGCATCAGCTGGCAAAATGGGCGGATGCTCAGATAATAGTTTATGTAGGATGCGGGGAACGTGGAAATGAAATGACGGATGTTCTTATGGAATTTCCTGAGATAATAGATCCGAATACAGGGCAGTCACTGATGAAAAGAACCGTACTTATAGCAAACACTTCCAATATGCCGGTTGCCGCAAGGGAAGCAAGTATTTATACGGGAATAACTATTGCCGAATATTTCAGAGATATGGGATATTCAGTGGCAATAATGGCGGATTCCACATCAAGATGGGCGGAAGCACTCCGTGAAATGTCAGGACGTCTTGAAGAAATGCCTGGAGATGAAGGATATCCTGCCTATTTAGGTTCTAGAGCGGCGGACTTCTATGAAAGATCAGGAAAAGTAATCTGCTTAGGTTCGGACGGAAGAGAAGGAGCATTAACGGTAATCGGTGCGGTTTCACCTCCGGGAGGGGATATTTCCGAGCCGGTATCACAGGCTACGCTCAGAATAGTCAAGGTATTCTGGGGACTTGATGCAAACCTTGCATACAGAAGACATTTCCCTGCCATAAACTGGCTTAATTCCTATTCTCTGTATCAGACAAAAGTTGACGGATGGATGGATAAGAATGTAGGACCAGAGTTTTCTCAAAACAGACAGAGGGCGATGGCGTTACTGCAGGAGGAATCAAGTTTACAGGAAATTGTAAGACTGGTAGGGAGAGACACCCTTTCAGAAAAGGATCAGCTTAAACTTGAAGTTGCAAAATCCATAAGGGAAGATTATCTTCAGCAAAATGCCTTTATGGAATCGGATACGTATACTTCACTGAAAAAGCAGAATAAAATGCTTCAGTTAGTATTGAAGTTTTATGATGAAGGATTAAGAGGTCTTGACTCAGGAGCATATTTAAAAGAAATTTCCTCCATGCCTGTAAGAGAAAAAATAGCAAGGGCAAAATATCTTTCTGAAGAGGAACTGGATAAAATGGACAGTATTTCAGAAGAAATAACAGTTGAAACAGACAGTCTTATAAACAAAGGAGGTATACCGAATGCTTAAGGAATATAAGACGATTACGGAAATAGTAGGTCCTTTGATGATAGTTGAAGGTGTTGAAGGTGTAAAATATGAAGAGCTTGTAGAAATAGAAACTCAAACTGGAGAACTCAGACGGGGAAGGGTGCTGGAAGTAAACGGAGATAAGGCAATGGTACAGTTGTTTGAAAGTTCTTCGGGAATAAATCTAAAAAATTCAAAAGTAAGATTTCTTGGAAAACCTTTATCATTAGGTGTTTCAGGAGATATGATAGGAAGAATATTTGACGGACTGGGAAGACCGAAAGATAACGGACCTAAAATTATTCCTGAAAAAAGTTTGGACATAAACGGAGTAGCTATAAATCCCGTTGCAAGGGATTATCCTTCAGAATTTATTCAGACAGGGGTATCTTCCATTGACGGTCTGAATACTCTTGTAAGGGGACAGAAACTGCCTATATTTTCAGGTTCAGGACTGCCTCATGCCGAACTTGCCGCACAAATAGCAAGACAGGCTAAAGTTTTAGGTTCAGGTTCAAAATTTGCCGTAGTGTTCGGAGCTATAGGAATTACTTTTGAAGAAGCACAGTTTTTCATTGATGATTTTACAAAAACAGGAGCGATTGACAGGGCGGTATTATTTATGAACCTTGCCGATGACCCTGCAATAGAAAGAATAGCCACTCCGAGAATGGCACTGACATGTGCGGAATATCTTGCATTTGAAAAAGGAATGCACGTACTTGTAATACTTACGGATTTAACTAACTACTGTGAAGCACTTCGTGAAGTGTCGGCAGCGAGAAAAGAAGTTCCGGGAAGACGTGGATATCCGGGATATCTATATACCGATTTGTCTACAATTTATGAAAGAGCGGGAAGAATAAAAGGAAAAGAAGGTTCGATAACTCAAATACCTATACTAACAATGCCTGAAGATGACAAGACTCATCCGATACCTGATCTGACAGGATATATAACGGAAGGTCAGATAATTCTGTCAAGAGATTTATACAAACAGAATCTTATGCCTCCTGTAGATGTTCTTCCGTCACTTTCAAGATTGAAGGATAAGGGAATAGGAAAGGAAAAAACAAGGGAAGATCATGCAGATACGATGAACCAGCTTTTTGCAGCTTATGCAACAGGAAAGGAAGCCAAAGAGTTAGCTGTAATTCTCGGAGAATCTGCACTGTCGGATACTGACAAGGCCTTTGTAAAATTTACTACGGCATTTGAAGAACAGTATGTAGCTCAAGGATTTGAAAAAAACAGAACAATAGAGGAAACATTAAATTTAGGGTGGGAATTGTTAAAAATATTGCCTAAAACGGAGTTGAAAAGAATCAGAGACGAATATTTGGAAAAATATTTGCCGGCAGGAGATGAATAGTTATGGCAAAGTTAAATGTAAATCCTACCCGAATGGAGCTTACAAAGCTTAAAATACGTCTCAGAACAGCAGTAAGGGGGCATAAGCTCCTGAAAGACAAGCAGGATGAATTAATGAGGCAGTTTATAGAAATGATAAAATTAAATAAAAAACTTCGTGAAGAAGTTGAAATAAAACTACAGAATTCATTTAAGGATTTTCTTCTTGCAAGAGGAGTAATGTCTGATGAAATACTTGAAAGTGCAATTTCCTGTCCAAGTGAAGAAATAGGCGTGGATATTAAGAAAAAAAATATAATGAGTGTTCATGTCCCGAAAATGGATTTTGTAAGAAAAAGTACAACAAAAACAGGTTCCATATATCCATATGGGTATGCACAGACATCAGCTGATCTGGATGATGCCATAGACGGATTGAACAATACAATGAGTAATCTGTTGGAACTTGCTGAAGTGGAAAAAGCATGTCAGCTTATGGCTGATGAAGTGGAAAAGACAAGACGTCGTGTAAATGCACTGGAATATATGACAATACCTCAGCTCAAGGAAACGATAAGATTTATTCAGATGAAACTGGATGAAAATGAACGGGGAAGTATAACAAGGTTGATGAAAGTCAAGGATATGATGGCTGTAAAGAATTAATTTTAAAATAGAAAGTCGCTTAATAAGCGGCTTTTTTTAGATAATGTTACAAAGCAATATTTGTTTTTCCTAATTTTACAGTATTTATTTTTTGATGACTTAATTCTTTTCTTTTATATATTTTTTTGTATATATTCCTTAACTTTATCGTCTATTTTGTTTATTCTGTGATATTTCAGTATTCTTTCATTGTATTTATCATCAACATCATTTAATAAAATTATAAAACTAATGATAAATTTTTAAGAAAGAATATTAAATATATAATTAAATTTGTTTAAATTTTCAAAATATCTCTTGCTTTATTTTGAAAATAAATGTATAATTCTGAATATAAATAATGAAAAAAAT
>JAUNKI010000070.1 GCA_030532815.1 Leptotrichiaceae bacterium | reverse complement strand
TGAATTATATACTTCTCTAAGGTCCCCTTTCATATTTTTAAGTGCGACTTCATACGGAAGATAATTATACGGATAGTCGCTGTTTTTTCTTTTCTGTTCTTTCGTAAGTTTTATATACTGTTTATTTGTGTTATAACAACTTTCAGTATAAATATAAGGAATCTTTGTCAGTTCACTGTATTCCTTTTCCAAAAAGTATACTATTTTATCACTTTTTATAGGATTTCTTCCTGACAGTTTTATTATTATCTTGTCACTTGGAAATCTTCCTACTTCATCAGGAGAAAGCAGATCTTTTCCCAAAAACTGCTGACTTTCGGATTTTATTATCGTTCCCACTGTCTTATTGGATTGAGTAAACTGCTCGATAGTTTCCTTTCCGAGTAACTTGCTGACATAATTGGCAGTTGTTTCATCATTTGATGTATAAAATACCTGTGCCTGACAATTTGACAAAAATCCGTTTTCTTTTCCGTAAATTTTAAACAGCTGGTCCAGTGACTGAAGAATAAGCATCATTTTCATTCCGTATCCTGCCACATATCCTATTCCCTTTTCCAATATTTCAAGTTTTCCTATGGCAGGAAACTCATCAAGAAGCATGAGCATTTTCCATTTATGCCCTTTTTTATTTATATAATCTATTTCAGGTGTAAGAATATTTACCATCTGTAACAGCAATATTTTAATAAGAGGCGATAATGAAGTAATATCTGCCGGAGGAACTACAAGATAAAGGGAAATCGGATTTTTATAATTCATAAGGTCAAATATTCTGAAATCACTGTGGTCGGTATTTTTCTTAACTATAGGTATTTCAAATATTGATAGTTTGACTTTTGCCGAACCTATTATGGAACCTAAAGTCTGTTCAGGCAGGTTCCCTTTTTCCACAAGATATCTAGCGGCTTTCGGATGTCTACCCGCATTTATTATTTCAGCATCAGTTGCGTACATTTTCATCAATTTTTCCGAAACATATTTCTTTATTTTCTCATTTTTTCCGAATTCTTCTATCATATTTTCTTCCTGAGCTTTTTTCAGCAATATTTCCTTAATAGGTGCATCATATGTCGGATCTGTTATAAAATCTACCACATCAGCCATACTTGCTGTAGACACTGGTTTTTCCACACCGTTTTCAGTAACAAATTCCGGTTCCATGAGAAATTTCTTATACATTACATAAAAAATTATTCCTATAAGAAGATCCGCTGCCGAGTTATTCCAGTACGGGTCCTTATTTCCCCCTCCGCTGTCTTCCTGCATAATAATATCTACTATAAGCCTTACATCCGACATTTCATATTCTGTCAGAAATCTTACTTCTGCAAGGGGATTGTAACCGCATGAATTTTTTGACTTCGGAGCAAATCTGAGTATAAGATTATCAAATTTTTCCTTTCTCGCTCCTGATGTCAGCTGGTAATTTTCCCCTTTTATATCCAGTACTACCACACTTTCATTCCACGAATCTATAAGTGTCGGTATTATAATTGATACCCCTTTTCCTGTCCTTGTAGGTGCCGTAACACATATATGAGTATTATTATTGTCACGAAGGGTTACTCCGTTAAATCTTCCGAGAACTACTCCTTTATCCGACTTTAAAGTTACTCCGAAATATTTATCTTTTCCCGGTTTAAAATCTATTTCCTCTATTCCGCCCCACTTGGCAGAACCGTGAGAATTAACCACTTTCCGTTTATTTTTCAAAAGAATGTATATAACAAAAATAACAAGATTAACAATTATAAGATAAAAAATTACTGTTGCTTTTGTCTGTTTTACAAATGTACTTTCAAGAATATCAATAATCTGACCTCTATAGTTCATTTTTTTCCCTGTAAGGGCAAAAGGTCCGAAAATATTGACTTGGGTATTCTGTTTCAACGGTTTGTAAATATTCGGAAATTTTTTAAGGAAAGTCATATTGAAAAAATAAATATAAAGAAGAAAATTTACAATAAGATACATTATGAAGAAACCAATCGATTTTATACTAATTTTAAACTCTTTCATTCTCTTTACTCCTTTTCAAATCTTGAAGCTATCTTTTCCATCATTGTATAAAAGGAATTGACTGTGTTCAAGTCATTTATCCTCATACCGGTACTGCTGAGCACAAATTCGGAAAAAAGATGTTTTTTAAACTCAAAGAAACTCCGCTTCATAAATTCATTGCATAATCCCATTATATCCTCTTCTGTATAGATATTGACACTTCCTACATAAAATAAACTTACAAGATATTTTGCCAGTTTTGAAAGAACTTCTTCTTTGAAATTTTCAAGATTTATCCCGTCGGCAATTTTGGAAATTGTGACAGAATATTCTCTGAAATTTCTGAACTCCTTTAAAATCATACTGTATATTACATCTTCTGTCATATTATAAATTAACGATAAATTATTTTTCAGCATCTGCCTATCATAATCATCACTGATTACTGACGGAAAAATCAGAAGTCCGGGTATTTTCACATCATAATAATTAACAATATTACTGTCCTCAAGATAACTTTCTATCTGAAACTTTACATCCAATGAATATGCCGATTTTTCACTTTCCCTTATATAATTTATATCAAAGTCAAGAATTTTAAAATCGGTTATATTATCCCATGCATATGCACAGTTATTTGCATACACATTTTCAGAATACACAGGTCTTCCAAGGACGATATCCCTTGCTTCCCGAATATTAAGATCCTCAAAAAGACTGTCTATCTCCTCTTCCTTTTCTTTATTTTCTTCCAGAAACTCCATTGCAGTTCTTTCTATTTCGCTGTTATTCCTCATTTCCGTAAAAATTTCTTTTAATATGCTGTTAAGATTTTCATTTTCATAAAAATCAAAATTCATATATTCAACATTTTCTCTTTCAAAACTGAAAACATTAGAAAGATCTATATCATATGTCACCCATACAAGATATTTTATAAGCTCGTAATAAGTATTAAAATAAATTTTATGAACCGGAATATCTTCCCGAAATTTTCCGACACTTTCCGAAAATTTTCGGATTTCCTTATTATCAGATTCTTCTCTTATTCCTATAGTAAGTACATTAAGGCCGTTTTCTATGCTCCATTTATAAAGAAGACCGAAGGAAAGGTCCTCCATATTCTTTATTCCTGCATTGTTAATCAGATTCAACAGTTCTGTCAAAATGCTGTTTTTATCCATAAAATTTCTCCTATTGCGTAACCGGCGGTGTCTGTTGTATCGACGGTGTCGGCTGAACCTGACTCTGTGATGTACTTACAGTTCCGAATTCCGCATCTTTTATTATTATTCCTAAAGGATTCATTCTTACCATGGCATTTGAACCGACCGGAACATAGTCAAGGAATGCAACCATTGTGTATTTTGCCTCCCTTTCCGGAATACCGCTTTGGGAATAAGTTCTTTCAATGAAGTTAATCTGATATTTATTTGTATCAATTTTTACAAAACTTTCAACTTCTACTGAAATCGATTTCTGATTTCTTAGAACTTCATCGGTATTGGTCTTATTGTTTATAAAGTCCTCAATTTTTGCTTTTGCTATATTATTTACAAAAGACATTTTTTCCTTTGTCTGTGACTGGTAAAAATTTCTATCCTTATACACGGTTCTTGTTTTCTTTATAAAATCAACAAGAAAATATTCAATTATATTGTCGCTTACATTGATACTCTGCTGACCTGCAAGTACCTGACCATTTACCGCACCGTCTTTATCAATTCTTACAGCATAAGGAATATAAGGATTTTTTACACTTCTGTAAATCAACCCTATTAAAGTAGCAGCATTAGTTATTGCAAGGCATATAATTATCAAATACAGTGTCTTTAATAAGCTCTGTATCTTTACAGTTACGTGATACATCATTTCTACTGATGTTGCCATTCCTTTTGAATTTTCCAAATTCCCAAATTCATACTTTTCCTTCATTTTTTTTATTTCTTTAATATCCACAAAATTTTGCACTCCTTTCTTTTCTACTATCGGAAATATTATATAATAAAAAAAACTGTTTTTTAAGTTTTACGAAATTTCAAAAAAACAGTTTTCATTTTTAAAATTTTATTTTCTCTAATCAAGTAATTACAATACTTCTAACATTAAAATCAAAAATGCTTTTTTTTATTTTTTTTAAAAGAGAAAAAAAATAACTTTTTATTTAATCTAAAAAATATCGGATTTTTTTAACAAATGCATCTAAAAAATTTGAATAAAGGTATCTCATGAGATACAAAAATATATTCAATAATAAATTTTACATGTTTTTTTATTTTTAAAAATATATAATACTTATAATTAGAAATTTATTTTTAACTTATGAAACAGTCTCCATTTTCTTGTTCTGACCATTATTTAACAATATAAATATTTATTAATATTAAATTTATTTTCCTTTGTAAAAATAAAATATAATTTGTCCGTTCTAAATACAATGTATCCTTATTTTTATATTTTCAATAATACTTTTTTGTTATTAAAATCAATTAATTTTTTTCTCTTTCAGGTGCTTTTTTAGTAACTATATCTTCCAGAATGTATCTCCTGTTTTCGTAATCATAGCCTTTCAGCTTTACAATTTCATTGACATAAATACTACTGTTCATATCTTTTTTTACTGAAACGACAATATCCACAGCCTGAAGTATCTCCTCTATTTGAGGAACGGATGTTATCTTTGCCATATACTGTTCCATTTTTTTCAGTGCAGCCTGTGCATCATCGGCATGAATAGTGTTAAATCCTCCCTTTGAGCCTGAATTCCATATTTTAAGAAGAATATCGACTTCTTCACCTGTACGCGATTCTCCCACTATTACAGTATCACCGTTAAGTCTCATTGCCGTTTTCAGAAGATCCGCAAGTTTTACATATTTTGTCGTAGTAAGCTCTACCTTATCATCACAGTCACATATAATTTCAGGAGTATCTTCTATGATTATTATTCTTTTACGTGTTCCTTTCAGTTCATGTATACATGCATTTGCAAGGGTAGTCTTTCCTGTTCCTACTCCTCCTCCTATAAGTATATTTGCCCCTTTATGTATTTCTTCTACTAAAACTTTTCTATATTCTTCTTTCAGTCTTCCCGATTCCACATATTCCTCAAGTGGAAATATTTTTGACGGTCTTTTACGCAGAGAAAAAACGGGAGCACCTTTTACTACATTTCCTATAAGGCATTCTATCCTCTCTCCTGTAGGCAAATTTGTTGAAATTATGGGATTCTCTTTGGAAATACTTTCATGATTGTAATCGGCAATAAGTTTTATCATATTTTCGGCACGATCTGCCTCCATCAATATATCTGTTTTGAATTTCCCTTTACCGAACATATCTATTCTTATATATCCGTCCTGATTCAAATTTATCTCGTTGACATTTTTGTCTTCCAGAAGTGCCAATATATCTTTTCCCAACTGAGAAAAAATTACTTCACTGTCATCTCTTACTTTGATTATCTGTTTATATCTGTACGGCAATTTTGAAAAAATTGCATCATAAGGAGTAATATAGCTTAAATCATCCAATTCAATATCATCAGGATGCTTTTCAAGAACTTTGGCTCTTGTTTCTTTATTTAATCGCTGAATTTCTTCAAGAGAAATATTCAGTTCTTCGACTTTTTCCATTTTTACATTTTCCTTTCTGCTAAATGATATATAATATAATGTTGTATTATATCAAAACTTAATATAAAATCAAAGAATAAATAATTTTTTTATTTTTTAATGTTTAAAATATATCTTTCATTTAAAAGCAAATTCATACTTTATAAATCTTCCTCACTAATTTTTGATTTTATTATATTTTTAAAAGATACAGATAAGATTTTCTTTAAATTTCAATGGATTTAATAAAACCTTTATTTAAGATATACCGAAATTTGAAAAAATCCATTCTTGTTTTGCACTTATTATTTTAATTCGTCTGAAAAAATTCAGTAAAAAACTATCCAATTTAATTTTACTGACATTCAAAAATGTTCATTCTCTGTAAAAATTAAAAAATATGTAAAGTTTATAATCAGGTGTATTTTTATACTTTATGATTTTATATGGAACAGGAGCTTCCGTAAGTCAAAAACAATTCTCTAACCATAAATATTATATATTTTAAAAAATACTGTTTTTACTGAATTTTATAAATATATAAAATTTATAATCGAGTGTATTTTTCTATTTTATGAGACAGCTCCGTCTTTATATTTTCCTTTCTTTAGTAATAACTTGAAATACCCTATCATAACTTTATTATGACAGAAAGTATTTTTCATGTTCAACTTTCCTCTGTAATAACTACAGAATAGAAAATTTGTTGTTTCATATATCACACGTATTCAAATGACTAAGTTTAAGTAAATAAAAAGCCGAATTTCAAATTCAGCTTTTTATTGCCGTTGCTTATTTTTAAAATAAACATATCTGATTCAATTTTATTTCCATTCTTTTTATAAATATATATCAGTAATAAAAATAAATTTAAAATTAGACTGAAATATCATATAACAATTTAATTTACTACATTATTTCTGAAAATTCAAAAATAATATAATATTCTATAAATTTATAATTTTTGATAATATTTTCATTTTACATTTAACTCTATCTTTATTTAAATTTTTTCAAGTATTTTGCTAATTTCTAATACATTTTAAACAAATCCATCTAATCCTGAAAAAAATTTACTATTCATTTTAAAAGTACTTCTATTTATGTAAATCATCATACATTTTTGCCAGTTCTATTGTTCTTTCTGTCGTTAATTCCAATTCAGTTCCGGAAGATAAAAGGTTCGCTATAGTTCCCCCTTCAAACTCTTTTGCCTCTTTTTCCGCTTCTATTTTTCTTTTTTTTATCCATTCCCTCTGAGCAGTACGTAATTTTACTTTTTCATTTTCAGGTAATTCTGCCATAAGTAGCTTATAAACTTTATTCAATTCAGCCTCCCATGCTTCGGATAATGCAGACGAGGCATTTACCATGTCCGACGTTATTCCTGAATCTAAAGCCGGTTTCAATTCAGCTTCCAAAGTTTCCATTCTTTTAAGTAAAGAAGACTCGTAGCTGTCTTCTTTTTTGCTGCCCTCTTCTTTTATACTTACAGTATCCATTTTACCGGCATTCTTTTCTTCACTCTGTTTACTTTCTGTCTTTTTCTCCGAACATGCAATTACAAGTAAAAAAATCAAAATAAATAATAATTTTTTCATATAAATGTCTCCTATTTTTTCATTTTTTTATGTTTATAATTTATTATATCAAATTTTTAAAATTGCAAAGATTACAGTTTTCCTCCTATTCTTCTTATCATATTCATTCCTGATTTCATAAGTCCCATAAGAAGAAATAAACTCATAATATACATGAATTTTCCTCCTACGTTATAAATATAATTTAAATACCCCGTGCTTAACCCGAGCAAAATAAAAGCAAGATAATACTGTATTCCTGTAGCAATCAGTGTTCTGAGTATTGAAAGTCCGTAACTTTCCCTTAAAGGTTTAAATACCATAAGCACAAAAGTTATTCCTGAAAAAGTATACATTAAATGTACTTCTATTATTAATCTGAGTATGTCTCCAAAGAAAAGTATAATCATAACATACATGAACATTTTTAGTAGTATCATTATTATGTGAAATCCCAAATTACTTTTTAATACCCATTCAAATAATATTTTCCATGACGACTTTAAATCATATATTCTGTTAGGAATTTCTTCAAGTGTCTTCCATACTTTATCCAGATTTAAAAGTACTCCGTCAGTTACAAATAAAGGCTGATTGCCGACATGAAAACTAAAAATATATTTAGGTATTTTTTCAAATATAAGAGGTTCTATTATATTTTCAAGTATATTAAGACCTCCAAGCCAGTTAGTCATAATAAAAAACAAAAATCCTGCAAATACTAACTCATTTACTATTTTAGATATAACTTTTGCAGGTTCATTTTCCACTGCTGCAAGTAAAATTTCATAGAGAATATTTAATATTATAAGTATAAAAACTATAAGAAGAAGATTGGAAATAACTAATTTCATTGCAGTTTTCCCAAAAAATATAACATTTTCAATACTTTTAGCTATCTCTCCATTTCCATAATTTATAATCATTAAATCTCCTCCTTATATTTTTTATTTTTAATTAGATATTTGTTAAAATTTTATAAAATATAAAATGCAATTTTAAAAACTTTTTCTAGTTCCCATAATATCTTCTATTCTTTTACCAAGAGTTGTTAGAATAATAGTTTCATCAAGACTACTTGTCATTCCTCTAATAAAAGTTACTGTAATCAACCCTGTCTTTGCTCCTGTTCCAAGACCATCTTTTCTCTTTTTATCCAACCTTTCAAAACTGTCCTCCGCTCTCCTCATATTCGGCTTTAAATAACCTTTACTGTAGTAAAGCTTTCCCAAGCTTTTTTGCAAAAAAGTTTGACAAAAAACTTCCAACACAAATTATTTCATACTCAAAAACACTTCATTCACTAAAAAATCACAAACTCGCTTCGCTCAGACAGTGATTTTTCTTAACGTTCATTCACGTATTTTTTTCGTTGAAATAATTTGAATGTTGGATTTTTAAGTATATTTTATTTTATATTTTTTAATTTTTATAACCACAATGAGTATTTCCAGAGTATGGATCACGATAACAACCATGACCTCTTTCTTTTCTTTGTCTTGATATTTCATTCCATAATGCTGCATCCTCTGAAGTACAACTTAAAACCGTTATTATTAATATAATTAATATTAGAACTTTTTTCACAATTATCATCTCCGTATGCTTTTATTTTTATTTAAATCTAATTTTTGAATGTGTATATTTGTCTATTGAATTTTTTATCATTAATTCTACTTCATCAGAATTTGTATATATTTTTGATACACTATTCATATTATTCCTATTTTTGATTTCAATATTTTCTATATAACTACTATTATTTATATTTTTAGTTCTAAAAGAATTATCAAAATTTTCAGGTTTTTTTGAATTTATCTCGGAACTTACATTTCCTGTATTATATGCGTTACTTCTTGTAGCTTCACTCATTGAACCTGCTTCCGAGGATAAATTTATTCCCTGCATTTGACCTAATAAACCTTCCCATCCATTTTTCAGCATATCAATTGCTTCTTTTTTCTGTTGTTCAGTCTGAGATAATACATTGTAAGGATTATTATTTTGAGTATTCTTTCCATTTCCAATAACTTCTCCTGCTCCTTTTATAACTTTTTTAAGTGTAAGAATATCATCAAGACTTCCTGTCATCCCCTGTATAAAAGTTGCTGTAATCAACCCTGTCTTTGCTCCTGTT
>JAUNKI010000069.1 GCA_030532815.1 Leptotrichiaceae bacterium | reverse complement strand
CCGGTATGTCCAAGTTTGAATAACTTACTGCCAGCTTTTCGGATATCTCTTTCAAATTTTTCACTGAAAACTTTAATTTACGAGGATTTCCTTCCATTTCCATATTAAATGCCTTTCCGTTTATTAATTCCTGTTTTATATTATAGTCAACATTAAAAATATCTTTGGCATCTTCAAATGAATCACTTATAACCGGAGTATAAGTCATTTCCACTTTATATTCTCCATTTTCTTTATAAACCTTACCTGAAATATCTTTTATTTTTACATTAGTACCTCCCCATTCAAAACTTCCTCTATTTTCTAAGTTAATACTTTCATCTCTATTTTTATATTTATCACCTTCAATGGAAATACTTTTTTTCCCACTCATATTTTTAATATCTTCTTCTATATCCTTCCCTATTTTTTCAAGTCCTATGGAAAATCCCACTTTTACTTCAGATAAATTCATTATTTTTTTATATTCATTAGGAAGTTTATTTAAATCCAGTACTATATCTTTACAGTTTTCACATCTCGGTCTCTTTTTCTGATAATATTTTCTTACATCATAAGGTGCCATATAAAGTCCCAAATATACACTTTTATATTTAATCCCCAATACATTAAATATATTTCCTGAAGCTTCCTTTAAATGTTTTTCTTTTTCTTCGGGATTTTTAGCATTTCTCCAGTTTTCATAATTTTTTTTCGTAAGTTCTTCCGCTTTTTTCAGATTTTTCTTAAAAACAGTTTCTCCTGCATCTCCTGCTGCCAATTTTGCTTTTTTTATGGTCTCGTTTATTATTTTTTTCCCTTCTTTAAATACACCGTCTATCCCACTCAGACTTATTATATTTGATGTTTTATCATGTGTTCTTCTGGGTATTTTTTCTTCTCTTTTAACTGTATTATTTACTGTCTTACTTTTTTCTTTAGGTCTTCTTGCGAACTCGACCATTCTTTCAAGAGAAATACCTTTATTTTCTGATTCCGCCATAATTTTTCTCCTTTTTTATATTTTTTGGGTTTTAATCTGATAAAAACTGAAACTGCCTTTACAAAATAAAATGACATATTATATTATAAATTATATATTTTTCTGTTTTTATAAAATTTAGTAAAAACAATATCTTTATAACTTTTAAAAATATGTATTATTTATAGTTATAAAATTATTCCTGATTTATGAAAACGCTATAAAAACAAAATGATAATTTTCAATATTTTTTTATTTTTATTCTTTATAATTATTCTACATCATATAACCGCAGTATGTCAAATTTCACAATATATAACCCGACATCGCTATATATCCTGTTTTTTGCGGATATACTGAATTTTATTTTATAAATTAAAAAGAGGATTTTCATATCTGTATTTTAAAATCCTCTTAATAATATTAATATCTATTTTCACTCATACACATTTTTATTTTTTCTATGACTACTTTTTTCATTTCTTCCTTAGCCTTTGCCATATACTTTCTCGGATCATTGGCTTCAGGATGTTCTATGAGATATTTTCTCAGATGATCGGAAAAAGGTATTTTAAGTTCCGTTGCTATATTGACTTTTGTTATTCCCAAACTTATACATTTTCTTACATCATCATGACTTACCCCTGAAGCACCGTGAAGTACCAGAGGAATTGATACTTTTCTTCTTATTTCTTCTAACCTTTCAAAATCAAGTTTAGGTTCACTTTTATACAGTCCGTGTGCAGTCCCTATCGCCACAGCCAATGAGTCTATTCCCGTTCTTTCTGTATATTCCACAGCTGCATCGGGATTTGTAAAAAATGAGTCTTTTTCATCTACTATAAGGTCATCTTCCTGTCCTCCCAATCTTCCCAGTTCAGCTTCCACAGTAGCATCATATCTGTGAGCATATTCGACTACCTGTTTTACAAGTTTTATATTTTCTTCAAAAGGATGATGCGATGCATCAATCATAACCGACTTTGTCCCCAAATCTACTGATTCTTTTATACTTTCAAAAGTTTCATGATGATCAAGGTGAATAGCCACGGGAATATTATATCTTTTTGAAGCCGCTTCCGCTATTGCCTGTAAATAATCTCTTCCCCCGTATTCAAATGTACCGGGTGTTCCCGCCAGTATCACGGGTGATTTCATCTCGGCAGCTCCTTCCACTATTGTCTGTATTGTTTCCAAATTATGAAAGTTAAATGCAGGGACTGCAAATTTTTCCCTTTGTGCTTTTAATAACATTTCTCTCGTACTTACTATCATTTTTTTATTGAGTTATACTGAATAATATTTAATTTTGTAAAATTTCCGCTACTTAAAACTATATAGCAGTTTAAGTATAAAAATATTTTTACTTTTCAGTATATACATCATTCTCCTTCCATTTTAAATTCCATTTTCAAAGTCGTCATTTTTATTTTCCGATAAATTTTTATTTAGCTCAAAGCCTGTAATTTGACTTTTTCCGATTTCCATTGAATGAAAATATAAAGATTCAAGGTCAAGGTTTTCTCTTTCGCATATAACTTCCAGAACCATAGGCAAATTCATTCCGCTTACAACTTTCACGTTTTTCTTTTTCATACTTAATAAAGAAGCTGTTTTAAACGGCGTTCCTCCTGCAATATCGGTTAAAATTAATGTTTCACTTTGAAAATTGTCTATTTCCTTTTCCAATTTTTTTTCCAATAATTCAGGTGTTGTACCTTCAGTAAAATCTATTGTCTGAAATTTTTCAGGTTTACCGAATACCAACTCTACGGCACTTCCTATACCTGTTCCTATATTTCCGTGACCTGTTAAAATAATTCCTGTCATTTTTTCACCTTTTCCGTAATTTTTATCCCAAAATTCCCAATAATGAACCTAATACCCCGATTGTTAATGTAATTAATACAAGATAAATAGGAGAAACTTTTCTTTTTATAAGAAATAACATGAAGAATGTATACAATACAGGCAATAATTTCGGCATTACTTTATCAATAACTCCTGTCTGAATTTCCACTTTCGCTGCCCCTGCAGTGATAACGGATATAATATTTAAATTGATAAATGAGGCAACTAATGCTCCTACTACAGTAGTTCCTACTATAGTAGCCGCTCTTGAAATTTTCTTAGTATTCTCCTTTAAAGTAGCAATTGCGGAAACTCCCGTTCTATATCCATAATGCATCAGGAAATAACGGAGCAGCATTTGTGATGTTACATAAACCAATATAAAGAAAAGTGGTCCTGCTACCTGATATTCCATAGACAGTGCTGCACCTATTCCGGCAGCAATAGGTGTAATCGTCAGCCAGAAAATAGAATCTCCTATTCCTCCCAAAGGACCCATAGTAGCAACTTTAATTCCTCTTATAGTATCAATATCTTCCTTATTTTCTTCCATTGCCAGCACCATACCCTGAATAAAATTTACAAGGAACGGATGCGTATTAAAAAACTCAAGGTGCAATTTCATTGATTTTTTCAAATCTTCTTTATTTTTATGTATTGCCTTTAATCCGGGTATAAGCGAGTAGAGCCATCCTGCCGCCTGCATTCTTTCGTAGTTAAAAGACGATTGTAAAAATAGAGAACGGATTACCATTTTATTTAATAATTTTTTGTCTATAACTTTTTTTACTTCTTTATCTTCATAATTGTTAAATTCCATCATCGTAACTTTCCTCCTTTTTAACAATATTGGCATTTACTGAATTACTGTTCGCAGTATAATAATCATAAAGTGCCACGGCAACTCCCAATAATGCTACTGCCAATACATCAAGCTTCAAATAGGCAGCTAAAATAAATCCTACTATTAAAAACGGAACATATTCTTTTTTCAGCATAATATTAAGAAGCAACGCAAACCCTACTGCCGGCATCATACCACCTGCTACCTTAAATCCTGCTATTAAAGCTTCAGGCATTAATTTTACAAGTCCTGCCGTTTTATCGGCTCCAAAGAAAACAACTATAAAGGCAATTCCTCCCCAAAGAATAAATCTGAGTATAAGCTGTGAATAGTTTATCATTTCTATACCTTTAGTATTTGCTTCATCTGCAAATTTATCAGCTTTGTGCATTACCGGTGTAAAAGCCGTAAACATAAGAGTAACCATTAACTGAGCCATTAAAGCAAAGGGATATGAGAGTCCTACTGCAGCATCTGCAGGAAGATTTCCTTTTGACAGTATCGCAATTGCCACACCGACAATACCTCCGATTACAACGTTAGGTGGCTGTGCTCCCGCTAAAGGCATCAGACCCATATAAGCAAGTTCGAGCATACCTCCCACATATAATCCTGTTTTAAGGTCTCCGAGTATCAATCCGACTACCAGTCCCGACACTATAGGTCTGTGTAACGTTTCTAACCCGTCAAACTGTTCAATTCCACAGAATCCTGCCCACAAACCAATTAATAATGCTTGTAAGAACATTAAAAACACCTCTCTTCATAAATTTATATTTTAAATATTTTGTTACTTTCTTTTATAATAATTCCATTAAATTTTTTCCTTTATCCGAGGGAACTCCTCTTACATCAAGTTCTACTCCCAACTCGGAAAGCTTCTTAAATGTTTCTATATCATTTTTATCTACGGAAACAGTCGAGGAAATCTGTTTTTTCCCTTCGGAAAAATGCATATTTCCTACATTAATATATTTTATAGGTACATTTCCTTCCACAAGTTTCAGAGCATCTTGAGGAGTTTTAACTACTATAAATATTTTTTGAGCAGGAGAAGCTTTATGAATAACATTTATAGTTTTTTCGATTGTAAAAAATCTTGACTGCACTCCTTCAGGCAAAACCATATCCATTAAATTCTGCTGTACCTGATCGTCGGCAACTTCATCATTGGCAACTAATACCAGATTCGCCTGAATACTGTTTACCCACGTCATTCCCACTTGACCGTGAATAAGCCTGTTGTCAATTCTCGTTGATAAAATATTGGGCATTTTAATTCCTCCTTTAAATTTAATTGTTAAATTTATGTATTTTAAATTTTTTAACTACTCTGTTCACTTCTCCTGTAGGAAAAGGATTGTCCGTAGTATTTCCCAGGTATTGGGATTTAAAGAAAGCATACATCTGTCCATATATTAAATATATGAAAAGACTGCACAGTTCCTTATTTTTTATATCCGATATACTTACAGGAAATACTGTATTATGGGTATTTTCAGTTATTTTATTATTTTCCGTAACGGAATAAGCAACCAGTCTATCGGATTTTCCGTCTTCAAACATTTCTTCCAAAAGACCTTCATCGTATTTTTGAGCATATTCATTCTGATTTACAAGATTAAACACTATTGTTTCCTCATTAATAATTGCTTTAGGACCGTGTCTGAAGCCGAGAGTCGTATTACTCACTGAAACCGCCTTTCCTCCGCTCAGTTCCATTACTTTTAAGGAAAGCTCCTCAGCCAGACCTTTCAATATACCGCTTCCGAGTATTACAATTCTTTTATTGTCATTATCTGCCAGTTCCTTTATTTTCGGATATTTTTCCTTTAGTTCATTTTCTGCAAGAATTATTATTTTTTTCATTTCTTCTGTGATTTCTTCACTGTTATTTCCGAATACGAGAATCCCCGACAAAAGCATACAACTGAAACTGTTTATCATTGCAAATCCTTTATCGTTGGACTTTTCAGGCATTAATAACAGAAATACCTTTTCATTGTTTTCCGAACTTTTAGCTAATGCCCCTTCTTTATTGCATGTTATAAACAAATGGTATACTTCTTCCACATTTTTATTTGCAATATCTACTACAGCCATGCTTTCAGGAGAGTCTCCCGATCTTGCAAAAGAAACAAGCAGTGTTTTTCTGTTCTTTTTCAGATAATTCAAAGGGTTAGTTAAAATATCCGTTGTCGCAAGTGATCTGAACCTAATTTCCGAATCTTTCCTTAACAAAGGTTCCAATATGTTTCCTACATATTCGGAAGTACCTGCTCCTGTAAATATTACTTCAAATTCATTATCAAATCCTATTTTCTTCAAATAATTTTCCAGGTTCGGTTTGGAATTTTTAAATATTTCGATAGTTTCCTTCCACAGTTCAGGTTGTTGAGTAATTTCTTTTGCAGTATTCCACGATTTTTTTTCTTTTAATATTTCTTCTTCCATTCCTAATAATGTGCTCATAATTTCCCTTCTTTCAATTAAAAACCATAACTTTTTTATTCTTTTTAAAATTGGTATGAACCAATTTACATTAATATTATATTACAATTTTCTATTTTGTCAACCCCTTTTTTCAAAAAAAATTATATTTAAATTTTCTCTGATAACTTAATAATAGAATTCCCGTATAATAAAAATATTATATTTTACTCTGTCTTATTTCTTTAAAATATGGTATTATATATAAAATAAATTGATTCTATAATTTTAGGAAAGGAACTGAACATTGGCAAAAAAAAAATCAGTTAATATTCCTTTATATTATCAAATTTACGACCACTTTAAAACTCGGATAAAAAATGAGGAACTGTCCGAAGGAGAGGCTTTGCTTCCCGAAAGAGATCTTGCAAATATGTTTAAAGTCAGCAGAGCTACAATAAGACAGGCTCTCCAGAAACTGGAAGAAGATAACCTCGTATACAGGCTACACGGTAACGGAACTTTTGTTTCCCATAAAACTATAAAACAGGAACTGACAGCTTTTTACAGCTTTTATGAAGAAACTGTAAAAGCCGGGAAAATTCCCTCTTCACGTGTTTTAGACTATGAAACTGTTTCTGCCGGCAAAGAACTTGCAGAAATTTTTAAAATTGCCTCATCGGTAAATATAATGCATATTAAACGGCTAAGATTAATTGATAATGAACCTGTAATGTATGAAGATACGTTTATTCCTTTAAACAGATTCAAAAATTTCAATCCCGAATTGCTGAATGAAAAACCGATGTACTCAATTTTTAAAGAACAGTATAACGTTTCCTTTGATAAAGCCACCGAAGCATTCTCCTCTCTTATTGTAAAGGACAAAGCCATTCTGGAAAGTCTCGGATACAAGGGAGAAGCCTCATGTATGCTTATAAAGAGGATTACTTATGAAAAAAACAGAGTTATAGAATATACGGTTTCCTATGCAAGAGGAGATAAATACGAATATAAAGTGGTACTGAACAATATAGAAAAATAATATTATTAATAAATTTGAAAAATAAAGGAGGAAAGGCATATTTTCCAAAAATGCCTTATTTAAATCAATAATGTTAAATGCGGAAATACTCGACAAAGTAAATATACTGGGATTGAATTCGGAAAAACTGCGTGATATTTTTTCTGTTACGGGACTGAAAAAATTTAATGCGGATCAGGTTTATGACTGGCTACATAATAAACTTGTATTTGATTTTGATGAATTTACAAATATTTCAAAAAAGGACAGGGAACTTCTGAAAAGAAAATTTTATCTGCCTAAACTGAAATATAAAACTCATCAGATTTCCGATGACGGAGATACCGAAAAATTTCTTTTTGAGCTGAAAGACGAAAAATTAATTGAAAGTGTGCTTATATCTCATAAAAACAGATACACTCTCTGTGTTTCCTCTCAGATAGGCTGTCTTCTCGGCTGTGATTTCTGTGCAACTGCAACAATGAAATATGAAAGAAATCTTGATGTTTCGGAAATTCTTCTTCAGTTTTATTTTGTTCAGAATTATTTAAAAAAAATTGGCAGTAAACTTGATAATGCAGTTTTTATGGGAATGGGAGAACCTTTCCTGAATTATGACAATGTCATGGAAGCTGTCAATATACTGAATTCCGATAAAGGACAGAATTTTTCCAAAAGAAATTTCACAATTTCCACAAGCGGTATTATACCGGGAATAAATAAATTTACTGAAGACGAAAGTCAAATTAATCTGGCTGTTTCCCTTCATTCGGTAAAGGATGATATAAGAACTGAAATTATGCCTATTAATAAAAAGTATAAAATAAAGGATTTAAAGGAAGCTCTTATAAATTACCAGAAAAAAACTAAAAACAGAATAACTTTCGAGTACATTCTTATAGATGACCTGAACTGTGAAGCGGAAGATGCTTTTGAACTTGCAAGTTTTTTACGTTCCTTTTCATGTATGGTTAATCTTATTCCTTATAATAAAGTTATCGGAAAGCCTTATAAAACTCCTTCTAATAAAAAACAAAGAAAATTTTATACTTTACTTAAAGAAAAAAATGTTAATGTAACTTTACGTGAAACAAAAGGTCAGGATATAGCTGCCGCATGCGGACAGTTAAAAGCTGAAAAGGAGATGAAAAATGGAAAATAAAGATAAAATAAATACAACCGGTACAAAATCTCCAAAAAAAAGTAAAAAAAGAATTTTTCTCTCATTTTTTTTAAAATTTTTTGGGGTATTGTTAATTGCGGGAATCGGCTTTTTTACGTATATGATATTTACACTTAGAGGAGAAACTCCCACTGAACTCATAGAAAGTTACAGCCCTATTTCACCGTCCATAATATATGATATTAACGGAAACCAACTGGACACAATAACAATTGAAAGCAGAGACCCTATAAGCATAAAAGATGTTCCTATGAATGTCCAGAATGCCTTTCTGGCAATAGAAGACAAAAAATTCAGGACACATCACGGATTTGATTATTTAAGAATATCCCGTGCAATGTTTCTTACATTAACCGGCAAAAGGCGTGAAGGAGGAAGTACGATTACCCAGCAGCTGGCCAAAAATGCCTTTCTTACTCCTGAAAGAACTTTTGTAAGGAAAATAAAGGAAGCCATACTTGCTCTTGAAATAGAAAGAAAATATACTAAAGATGAAATACTTGAAAACTACCTGAATACCATTTATTTCGGTAGAGGTGCCTACGGTATAAAAAATGCCGCTTTAAAATATTTCAATAAGGAACCTAAAGATTTGACAATCGCACAGGCTGCAATTTTGGCAAGTCTGCCTAAATCACCGTCAAAATATTCCAAAATTGAAAATGCAAAAAAAAGGCAGGAGCTTGTCCTTTTTCAAATGCATAATTTCGGCTTTATAAATGAACAACAGTACGATCAGGCCAAAGCTGAGCAAATTGTATTTGCCGATACAGGTGAAAAAAATAAAAATGAAGAAGAACAGATATCAACTTCAAATGTTGCCCCTGAATTTACTACTATCGTTTTAAGCGAAGTTAAAAAAATATTGAAAATCGACGAAGATGATCAGAACTTCCTGTTTGACGGCTATAAAATTTATGCAACTGTAGATTTGGACATGCAGAGAGCGGCTTATAAAGCTTTCACAAGCAACTACAATTTAAGACGACGTGAAAAACTGAACGGAGCATTATTTTCCATAGATCCGAGTAACGGATTTGTAAAAGCTATGGTCGGAGGAAAAAATTATAAAAAAGGAGAATTTAACAGGGCATTAAGTTCATTAAGACAGCCCGGTTCATCTTTCAAGCCTCTTGTTTACCTTGCTGCAATACAGAAAAATATGGGAATGAATAATGTTATGGAAGATTCGCCCCTTACTACTCGTGGCTGGTCTCCAAAAAACTATGACGGGAAATTCAGAGACAGCATGACTTTGCTGAAAGCTCTGGAAATTTCAAACAATATTATTCCTGTAAAACTTCTTCAGTATGTAGGATTGGATTCAGTGGAAAAA
>JAUNKI010000068.1 GCA_030532815.1 Leptotrichiaceae bacterium | reverse complement strand
TTTTTATTATATGCCGTTATCGGACATATTTCCTCCTATTTTAGAGTTCATTAGAGTTCAGATGAATAAAGTAAAACTATATTTTCTTTTTTCCATCTTTCAACTAAAATTGCTGTGTCACTTTTATTAAAAGATATGGCTATCCCACAATCCCCTCCTCCGGCTCCGCTGCTTTTTGCACATATTTCAAGACCTTCAAAAGCATTTACAAGTTTTTCAAGTTCATTGCTGTATATGGATTTATCCAAAGATTTCAGGAGCTTTCCACATTCATTCAAAGCATTTTCGAGCATTCGGGAATTTCCCGATTTTATTCCTTTTACGAGTTCATATACATTTTTATCGGAATTTTCCAGAAATTCTTTATTAATGGATTTTTTTACGTGATTTATCATATCTTTGGAAATGGACGGTTTTCCTGTCCAACCGACTAAAAACTCATATTTTTCCTTACATTTCAATTCTTCAATTTTATAACCCCAGTTCATATCCATTATTTCGATGAGAGTTCTCCTTTTCATTTCCCTTTTTATTTTTTCTCTATCAAAGGAAGTGTATACAATAAGATTTTCATAGGAAATACATGCCAAATCTCCCATAGACCCGTTGTCCCCTCTTTTTAAAAGTACATAAGAGGAAAGTTTGAATAATTCTTCTTTGGAAATTTTAAATTTATACAATTCCGCCATCGCTTTTATTACTGATATTACCACACTTCCACTGGAACCTATACCGTATTTTCTGCCGTTTTTCTCCATTTTCCCTGTTATATTCAGTTCAAAAGGAGAAATCTCCATTCCTTTTATGTAAAGATACTCATTTACAATATTTACAGTTTCCTGTATAAGTGCATAATCTTCATTTTTTTCCAAAGATACTGAATAACCGTACATATCCGAGTATATTTTATAATTATCCGAAAATACTGTAAATGCTTTCATGTAAATATTTACATTTTTTATGACTGCACTGTATCCCGGTACTAGGACAGCATATTCCCCTGCTATATAAAGTTTTCCGCAAGTACTGACTTCAACTCCTTCATTATATTTTCTCCTATTTATCGTTGTCATCGGTAATCACCTTAGCTTTTGAAGCTATTATTCTGTATTTTTTACTGAATATATCTTTCAGTTTCTCAAAATCTTCTTCAAGACACAAAACTTTTACATTAGGTCCCGCATCCATTGTAAAATAACATTTTTCTCCTTTTTTTCTCAATTCTCTCACATATTCCATAGCTTCTCTGCTTTTATCAGTCAGATATGAAAATGGAGGATTTGCATACAATGTTGTTTCATGCATTGATAAGGCATTTTTTTCAGTCAGCTCTCCTACTTTTTCAAAGTCATTTTTAGATAATGCCTTTTTCATTTCTTCATAATCTTTTTCAGAGTCTTTTATCCATTTTTCAAATATTGCGGAAGTTTCACTACAAATTTTCATACCTTCCCTGCTTGATATTATTTTTTTTTCTTCATTCAATACAAGCATAATCATTGCCAATTTCAAATCCGTCTTTATTTCATAAATTTTCCCTGTATCTTTATCCCACGCACTTACAGGTCCGAAAAAACTCCTTGACGATGAGCCTGAACCGAATTTTGAAATTTCAGCCATTTCATATCTTGAAAGATTTTTATTGAACAGTCCGTTACATGCTTTTATTACTGCCGAAAGTCCGCTTGAACTTGAGGACAGTCCAGCTTCTGTCGGCATACTGTTTTCAGTTTTTATTAACACCTTACGGTTTCTATCCTCTCTGAACATATCTATTACTTTACTTATTTTTTCAGTCTGTTTTCTGTCCTGAAGTTCTCCGTTCAGATAAAACAGATCCGTACCTTCGGATTTCCCGTTATCATCAATAAAACTTATTTCCGTATCAGTATACATATTTTCCAATGTAAGAGATATGCTGCTCGTAGCAGGCACCATTTTTTTTTCGTCCTTTTTTCCCCAATATTTTATAATTGCTATATTGGCATAGGATCTTACAGTTTTTCCGTCCATATATTTACTGCTCCTTTTTCAATTAAAGCCTGTTTTATTACTTTCGCTTTCTCTTTATTTTCAGTCAGAGCTATAATACAGCCTCCCTGACCTCCTCCGGATATTTTTGCTCCCAATGCTCCTGTTTTAAGTGCTTCTTCTATGAGAAAATCAGTTTTTTCCGTACTTAATCCGAGCTTTGAAAGCTCTTTATCCGCTTTAATCATATTTTTCCCTATACTGATTATATCTTTTTTTTCTATATATTTTTCCGTTTCTTCTGTAAGTTTTCCCAGCTCTGAAAGCATAGGCTCGGCTTTTGCCCCCATTTCCCTTATCATCGTCACGGTTTCCCTCGTCTTACCTTGAATTCCCGAATCGGCTATTACAAGGTACGCTCCCAAATTCAGTTCAATATTAAAGAAACCTACCTGCTTAATAAATTTCACTGCTCTATCACTCAGACACGTTTTTGCGTCAAGTCCGCTCGGAGTAGTATGAGCAACAATTTCAGCTTTGTTTACAAGTTTTTCAAGAGTTTCCGTTTCGGGCTTTTTTCCGAAATAGTCAAATACTCCTCTTATTCCTGCAATACTTACAGCTGCTGAAGAGCCCATTCCTCTTTTTTCAGGTATTTCGGATTTTATTTCATATTTTATTTTTTCATTTTCTTTTCCTAAATATTTTAATGCTTCATAAACAGCCGTCGACAAAGTATCTTCAGGATTATGCGGAATCCGTATATCAGACTGTGTCACTTTACACTTTACAGTTACATTTTTCAGGGGAATAGCAATGGCAGGATATCCGTAAACCACCGAATGTTCCCCTATTAATATTATTTTACCGTGTGCTGTTCCCATACCTGTTTTTTCCGTAATATTTTTTTCCTTCTTTATTCCGATATCCATATTAAATTCCCCCTATTATCTGCACAATAAACGAAGAGGCATACAATGTCATAAACTGAACTCCGTAATTTACCCCGAGTTTATTCATAAATCCGCTGTAAAGTCCTATCAGAAATACTCCGAATATGTTTATAACTCCCGCTTCCATATAGGAAAGCAGCAGTATAAATGATACAAATACTGCAAGTACAGCTTCATGAGGTATTCTCGTCATGACAAAATGTGTTATTCTGAAAGCGTATTTCGTAATAAGAAGATAACTCAATCCTGCGGCTATTACTGCAGATATTAATACCGTAATTATAAAAGTATCTTTGGAAAGCAGATTGTGTATGTTGTTTCCTATTTTAAATCTGTCTCCCGCTTCAAACAGTGCCGCTCCCGGACCTATAGCCGCAGGTGACAGAGGTATACCCAGACCGAAAAGGGATATTATTATTCCCGATAAATAAGTCGCCTGTGCTATTGCTCCCATTCCTACAAGTTTTTCAGTATGGGAAACTGTTTCATTTTTTCCTTTTCCTATAAGTTCTTTGGACAAAATAAGCAAACCTACAGGACTCAGTACAAAAAGAAAGTTTACAACTATCGAAGACAGAACCGAAATTTTCAGTTCCTCCTTAGTCAGTTTCACTTTTTTGCTGTCTTCGGATTCGGGTAAAATTACATTGTCATATTCCTTTACTTCCATTTCCTTTAATGAATCCTTATTTAAAAGGGAAATCATCGAAACAAATAAAGGCCCTATTGTTATTCCGAGAAAAAAAGATGTCGTAATATTTTTTGTCGGGGGTACTATTTCCATAGCATAATAAAGATGTCTCAACGCCATTACGAGAATAGATCCCGGAATAATGGAGACAAGGCATAATGCCTTGTTTTTACTTATAAGAGATAAAAACACCGCCCCTGCCACAAAAAAATATTTTGAATATGCTTTTATGGATTCTCCGAAAGGCACTAATGCACTTGCCAGAAGAAGTGATATTATTATTGAAATAAATGTTGCTATTACTGCAGACAGTGCCATTTTCTTTATTACTGTCGCACTCAGCCCTTTTTTCTTCAGGATAAATCCGCTTTCTATCATAGGTGTGGACATTACACCTCCCGGCAGCCCGACCAGAATTGCAGGCATAAGATTTATAAGATTTAACGTAATTATTGCTGAAATAAAGAAACTCAGTATTATTACTTCAGATGCTCCTGCCAGTACGAGCATGAGCGTTATAGGAAGCAAGACACTTGTTTCATCAGTTCCGGGTACAAATCCGATTATCGTATATATAAATACTGCCGCTAATGCAGCTATGACTATTTCAAATATCATTTCCACTCTCCGTTTTTATTTTTCTTTTCGGTTTAAATAAAAGGCTTGTTACTATAAAGCCGACAGTTGTTCCTACAAGGCCGAATAAGAGCTGTACTGCTTTCGGATCAACATTGATCCGAACACTGAAAGAAAGAAAATATCCTGCAAATGTAGTTACTGCCACAATAATTACAGATATTACCAGTTCGATTATTGAAACTGTGTCGCCCCATATTCTGATAAGTTTTCCGTTTCCCATATTTTATCTCCTTAATTTAAATTCTCTTTCTTTTATTTTCTGCTCCGTTTATCTGTTTGTGAATAGAATTAATATTGATTTTTTATTTTACTTTAATAATTTTCTTTTTCCCTGCTCTTATTATCATTCCTTTCTCAGGAGTAACAAAAGCTTTTACGTCCTTTACCGCTTCATCGTTTATTTTAAATCCGCCCTGTTCTATAAGTCTTCTTGCTTCACTCGTTGAAGATAAAAGACCTGTTTTCTTTACTAATAAATCAATTACTCCTGTTTCTACATAAGGAAGCTCCACTTCAGGCAAGTCTACATCGAGATTTTTCTTACTGAATACATTTTCAAACCATTCTCTCGCTTTTTTACCTTCTTCTCCGTTATGGTATATTTTTACAACTTCCTCTCCCAACCTTTTTTTGGCTTCCATAGGGTGAAGAAGACCTTTTTCTGTATCTTCCTTCATTTTTTTTATGACTTCCTGAGGAACTTCGGTTATTACTTCATAATATCTGTACATTAATTCATCAGATATCGACATTATTTTCCCGAACATATCATTGGGACTGTCTTTGACACCGATATAGTTATTCAGTGACTTACTCATTTTTTCCACTCCGTCAAGCCCTTCAAGAATAGGCATTATCATACATACCTGTTGCTCCTGACCGAAACTTTTCTGTAAATCCCTTCCTCTCAGCAAATTAAATTTCTGCTCTGTAGCTCCGAGTTCAACATCCGCTTTCAGTTCAACGGAATCATATCCCTGAAGTATAGGATACATAAATTCTATAAGAGATACCGGCTTATTTTCCGAAAGCCTTTTTGAAAAATCTTCCCTTGAAATCATCTGAGATACGGTAAACTGCGAAAGAAGCTTTAAAACATCTTCCAATGTAAGCTTTTCAAGCCAGTCGGCATTATACACCACTTTTATCTTATCCAGATCAAGTATTAGCGACACCTGTTCCAGATAAGTTTTTATATTTTCATTTACCTGTTCAGCTGTGAGCATTTTCCTTGTTTCGGACTTTCCTGTAGGATCTCCTATTCTTCCCGTAAATGTTCCTATAAGGAATAAAACCTGATGCCCCAAATCCTGAAACTGTTTCAGTTTTCTCAAAGGTACCGCATGTCCTAGATGCAAGTCCGTCCCTGAAGGATCTATTCCCAGTTTTATCCTTAAAGGAGTATTTGCGGAAATTGATTTTTCAAGCTTTTTTCTGAATTCATGTTCATTTATTATTTCTTCGCATCCCCTTCTCAATATATCAAACTGTCTTTCAACTTCTTTTTTTATTTCCGCTTCATTATTAATATTCATTTTTTCCTCCTGTTTTATTTTTCTCAGTATTTCCGCGTTCAATTTTGTTTTCATAAATTTTATATATGTTACATAGGTACTACATATTTCATAAATACATAAACTATCGGAAGGACAAATAGTGCACTGTCAAATCTGTCCAGAAATCCTCCATGTCCCAACAGCAGATTTCCCGAATCCTTTATTTCAAGTTCTCTTTTTATCTTTGATTCTACAAGATCGCCGAGTTCTGCGAATATTCCTATGGCAAGGGCAAGGATAAAAGCTTTCCAGCCCGATATTGCAATATAGTCGTAACTTAAACTGCATGTTTTGGAAATCATTGAAATTCCGCAAAGAATTTTTGCTATAAATAAATATATTTTATCAAAAAATGAAATTACGACAAATACTCCTAAAATTCCCGCAATTGCTCCTTCAATGGACTTATTCGGACTTATTTTCGGAGCAAGTCTCCGACTGAATATTTTTCCTCCTATAAAAATTCCGACAAGATACGCCGAAATATCACATGCCCAGATTAAGATAAAAGTCATCGCCACTATGACATTCCCGTTGGGAAATTCGTATTTTATAAGCAGTATATACGAAAAGAAATAAGCTATATATATTATTCCAAATAATGTATACGATATTTCCGCCATAGCACCCTTAATCTTTACTTTTAAAATCTGCCTGAAAGCTATGAGCATCAGTGCAAAGACTATGTAACCGCCCATATCGAAGTTTATCTGCTCAAAAAATCTCAATTTTAAAAATGAAAATATATTTTTTGAATTTTCCTGAAAATATATTGCCATCGGAAGGAACAATCCCAAACCCATACCTATCCTGCTTGCGACTTCAAATCCCTTATCCTTGAGCATTTTATAAAATTCCTGAAGGGAAAAACCTATTATTACCATTGTAAATATAAGAAACATCATATCTCCTTTAAGAAAAATCCAAAGAAGAAACGGTACAAACAGTACAATTACAAATATTCTACTTAGCATTTAAACCTCCATATCTCCTGTCTCTTCCATTAAAAGACATAATAGCCCTGTCATATTCTTCAGTTGTAAAATCAGGCCAGTAAACATCAGTAATATAAAATTCCGAATAAGCGGTTTCCCAAAGGAGAAAATTGCTTACCCTGAATTCACCACTCGTTCTTATTACGAGTTCCGGATCGGGAATTTCAGGTCTGTACAGATATTCACGGAATTCTGTTTCAGTTATTCGTTTTTTATCTGTTTCCAATATTTTATTTACGGCATCGGTTATTTCTTTTCTTCCGCCGTAATTAAACGCTATATTGAAAACCATATTTTCACAGTTTTCAAGATATTTTTCAGTTTCTTTTATTTTTTTCATTAATTTTTCGGAAATATTTTCTTCAGAACCTGTTACAAAAAGCTTTATCCCCTGTTTTTTCAAATTTTTCTTTTTTCCGTCAAGATATTTTGAAAACAGCTCCATCAAACCGTTTACTTCCTTCTCCGGTCTTTTCCAGTTTTCTGTGGAAAAAGCATATACCGTCAGATATTTTACTCCTATTTTCAGTGAATGCTCTATTATTTTTTCCAGATTGACCGCTCCCTGTCTGTGTCCTTCAAGCCTTATTTTCCCTTTTTCCTTTGCCCATCTTCCGTTACCGTCCATTATTATTGCTACATGTTTCGGTATTGTCAACTCCATTATATATCCTTTCAAAAGAACTGTTTTTTATAAATTATTTATATTCTACCATATTTTTGAAAAATTTTAAAAATCTTTTTTAAATTAAATTTGCTGTTTTGAATTTATATGTTATAATTGGTTCAAACAGTTAATTTTATTTACAGGAGAGTGAATACAAATGAAAATCGGAATTGTAGTCGGAAAATTTTTGCCCTTGCATATCGGACATGTTAACTTAATTCAAAGAGCAAGCGGTTTAGTTGATAAAGTTTATGTCATAGTTTCCTTTTCCGATACCGGAGATACGGAAATGGTTACAAACTCACGTTTTATAAAGGAAATTACACCGAAAGACAGACTCAGGTTCGTAAAACAGACTTTTAAAAATCAGAAAAATATTTCGTCCTTTTTATTTGATGAAAGCGGCTGTCCTCCTTTTCCTGAGGGCTGGAAGGAATGGTCGGAAATACTGAAAAAAGAAATGGAGGAAAGAGAACCGGGTCTGGATTGGAAAAATGACGTTCTGTTCATAAGTAACAGAAAAGATGACACAAAATATAATTTAAAATATTTTAATTCAAAAACAAAATCCATTGATCCTGAATATTCGGAATATCCCGTAAATTCATGGGAAATAAGGGAAAATCCAAGCAAATACTGGGAATTTCTTCCCCGTGAAGTAAGAGAACATTTAATTCCGATTATTACCATTTGCGGCGGAGAAAGCAGCGGAAAAAGTATAATGATAGATAAACTTGCAAATGTTTTCAATACATCTTCAGCTTGGGAATACGGGCGTGAATATGTGTATGAAAAACTGGGCGGCGACGAAGATGCTTTACAGTACTCTGATTATGAAAAAATTGTATTCGGACATCAGTCAAATGTTTTATATGCTGCAAGAAATGCAAACAAATTTGCTTTAATAGATACTGACTACATAACTACACTGGCATTCTGCCTGACTTATGAAAAAAGAGACAATCCTATTATAAGGGAATTTGTCCGTAATTATAAATTTGACTTGACGATACTTCTTGAAAATAATGTAAAATGGGTAAATGACGGTCTACGTTCTATCGGAGAGGACAGCAGACGTAAAAAATTTCAGAATTTACTGAAAGAATTGTATAAAGAATACAATATCCCTTATATTACCGTAAAATCCGATAATTATGAAAAAAGATATCTTGCCTGTCAGGAAATTATAAAGGCGTATCTTGACGGAAAAGATAATCTGCAGGAAATTGCTGATTCATTTGTATAGTTAAAACCCTTGCAGTACTTCCGAAAAATAGACCTGTTTCACAACTGTCAACTCAAATTTTACTTATGCTCAAAAATGCCCGTTTGCTGTAAAATTTGAGTTGGAAATTTTTTGTTCCAAGATTTTTCAAAAAATATAGAAGAAATTTATGACGATGGAGATAATATAGATGAAAAAATTGATAATATTAATAGTATTAGTAATAATAGCTGTAAGTTGTACCGCAGAAAATGTAGCATTGTGGAATGAAGTTGATAGAGAAATGAAAGAAAGAGAACATAAGTGTGTGAAAAGTTACAATGGTAATATATATTGCGGTTATACAAAATAGATTTTTTTGAAATTTTAAATGATGGAAAAAATAAAAATATCCAAATTATTTCAACGAAAAAAATACTCATAGAATTGCCTTCTATGTTAAAATGTAAGTACCATAAAACATTTAACGGAAGTAATTCTATGAGCTACAAACATCTTACATAAATGAGCAAAGTTGGATACATCAATTTATTAACTTGAGTATGTCAATAAGAAAAATAGCTAAAGCTTTAAAAAGAGCTCCAAATACTATTTCAAAATAAATAAAACATAATTCTACAAAAATTGACAATAATGATGAAAAATTTATTTGTAAAGTAAATGCTTTTTCTATCTCCTCACATACTAAGAACTCTTTTCCTCTCTCAAATGTTAATGTCTTTTATTTAAAAAAATTTGATTATGAAAAAATTTTTTTTGATGAAAATGTTTCAAAAACCTTTAAATATAAGTAATAGATTGCAATAATATCTTTCTTTTTTGAAAATTGCTTTTTTCTTTTTAATAGAGTATAATTAAATTAAAATATAGTGTAAAGAAAAATGATTTCATAAAAAGATAATACCATATAAAAAATCTTGAAAATTTAAATAGGAATAATATAAATCTAATATCAAAATCATATGTAAATTTTGAAGAAACAAAATCAACAATAAAAGATTCAATAGATGAATAT
>JAUNKI010000067.1 GCA_030532815.1 Leptotrichiaceae bacterium | reverse complement strand
AGCTGTTTTCCCGAGCAGCATAATTCATATTTTTTCGTAAAATTTTGAATGCCGAGATTCCAACTTTTATTTTAAATTTCTGTTTCTACTGTCACTACAATCTAAAATACACTTTCATTTAAAATCATTTTCTTTATTTTTATCCCCTTCAACATTCAAATTTTACTGCGTGAAAAATGCGTAAAGTGAGCGTCGTAAAAACATCCTTTTTGTTTTTACAGCAAACGGGCATTTTTGAGCTTTAGTAAAATTTGTGTTGAATTGTTTTTTTGCCAAGCTTTTTTTTCAAAAAAAGCGTGAAACTTTTTTACAAAAAAGGTTGGATATATTTTGGATATATTAAAGATAAAATAATTTTATATTACTATCACTCCGTCACTGAAATCTCTTTCAATTCTGTCTCCTCCGCATATTACGGTATAAATTTCCAAAGACAGACGATTTTTTTCTTCTTTCAGCTTTCTTTTGAAAGTATGGGATATTTTACAAACTCCGTCAGTAATCATTAATATATCCGCTTTATTATAATTTTCTTTTGTATTTATTATTTCCAATGCTTTTTTAAGAGGAGTTTCAAAATCCGTTCCCCCTTCATAACTTTTCTTTAAAAATGCCACTATTCCCGAAATTTCATTGTCATTATCCACCGAAATTTCCTGAAACTGACCTTTTGCACCGAACAGTATTATATAAAGTTCCCGATTTTCCTTTTTTAAAATCCGTGCTATTGCCAATATTAACGCTTTTGCCTTTAAAACAGGTTCTCCCTTCATACTTCCCGATGTATCTATACAGGCGACTATCGGCCCTTTACTGTTTATTTTTCTTTCCTCTCTCTTTTTCTCTTCTTCTTCCCTTCCTTTAATTTCATAAGTTAAAAGGCTGTTTTCCAGATATTTTGAATAAAACAGATATTTTAAATGTTCATCTTCAAGATTAATAAGCTCTGAAGGTAAAACTCTCGATAAATTACCGCTTTTCTGTATTCCGAAAATTTCATCTCTGTTTATTTTAGGAATTTTCCGTTCTTTTTTTTCGGCAATTCCTTTTTTTCCTTTTCCGAGTTTTTTTATTACGTCCTGAATATTCCTGTTTCGGAGCATTTCTTCAACAGTATATCTGAAATCATCACCCATTTCTTTAAGCTCTCTATATGAAATATCTCCGCCGAAACCTCTCAGAGTATTTTCATTATGTTCATACCCGAGTATAATTTCTTCCAGAAACTCTCTTATTTTGAATAGTATTTTCATTATGTGGACAGGTATTTTTTCACCGATCAGCTCTGTGATAAAGTCTCCTATTTCACTGAATTCCCTTTTTATATGAATGATCATTTCCTCATTTAAGGGAACTTCATTATAGTCTTCCATTGTTTTCTCTATTTCAGACATGTCGAAATCATTTTCCGTTTCAGCATTTTCAACAATATTTTTATTTTTTCCGTTGTCCCATAACAGCCATTTTACAGCTCCCATTTTATTTTTGACTTTCTGCTTTAAAAGTCCTGTTTCAGATTTATAACCTTCTTCAATATCTTTGTATTCTCCGAAAAAATCTTTTTCCGAAAAATCAAGGCACTTTTTTGTGAATCCGTAACTGTTTTTAAAAACCAAGCCGAAAAGATTTTTTTCCCCTATATACCTTTCAGCCTTTTCGGCAATTACAGAATTTCCCACTGCACCTTCTTCATTGGAAGAAACATATATACTTTCCGGAAAAGCCGAACTTTTAATAAATTCTTCGGTTGTTATGCATTTTACTTCTCCTGTATTTTTAAATATATCATTTTCAGGAATACATATTATTCTGTTATTTCCTGCATATATTCCTGAAATTCCGAAATCACTGTATATTATGCTTCCTTTTTCAGGCAGTACTTTTTTTCTGTAGACAGTATTTATATAGTATTTTAAAGGTTTTGCAAGATATGAATTTAACGAAGCTTTTATTTTAAGCATTTTATTTCCTTTCTATTTACAGCCATATATTTTCCTGTATCTGTTTTAAAAGGAGTTCATTTGAAATTCTTTCTTCACCGGCTATTCTGTTATTTTTCAAAAAACTTTCAATTTCTTTTCGCTTATTCTTTTCATTGAGTATTACTATGGACATTTTTCTTATAATTTTCTGTACAGTTTTTATATTTAAAGCTTTCTTATTTGTGCCCGTATTGGAATATGCCCAAAATTCATTATCAAAAAACAGTCCGTCATTTTTTGTATTGAACAGTATTATTATATTGGATTGAATATATAATTTATCCATATAAATTATTTTTAGCTTTCTGTCTCTGTAAAAATCATCTATATTTCTCTCAATGTAACTGTCTTCCATATTGATAAGTACTCTGAAAATATAATTCAGAAACTGCTTTCTTTCTTCCTTTTCACATTCCCTTGTCATCTCAAACAGATTCAGTTCTTTTTCCTCATTCAGTATGCTTAACAGTTCCAGATTTATTTCTTCTTCGGTTATTCCTTTTATTTCGTCTATATTCAATTTGTTTCTTCCTCCCCTGTCGAAAATTCTTTTATATTAAAATTTATTTTAAAATATTTTTCAATTTTATTTTACAATCCGCCCCGTTACAAATGAATTTTCCTTTTCAATTTAAATATTTTCATTCTGTTTCTTTTGCTATATTTCTTTTTACGATATCTAATACGATATTTGTCACAGTTTCATAATTTTCAGGATTATTCCATAAACAGTCCGCCAGTAACATTATGTCCGAAAAATCAACTTTCTTTCTTCCGTTAATGTATGCTGAAACTTTTACCAGCTTTATTATTTTTACAAATTTTCTGTCGGATATAGTTTCATGTCTGTTCTCACTAAAGACTCTTTTATATTCATTTCTTATCTGAACTAATGTCTTTTTCACGTTTTCGGATAATTTTATATTTACGGCTTCTTTTTCAATTTTATCCAAATCCCGAGAAGTTATTTTTAAATATTCCGGAATTATAATGTCACTATTTTCAATATTTATCAATTCTTCTGCTTCTTCGTCACTTACATAATCTACAATTCCTCTGAGCAGGAACCTGTCATACAGTGCTGAAAGTTCATCATTTTCAAAAGGCAGTTCATTTGAAGCTCCTATAAGTGAAATCAGAGGTACTTTCTGTCTTTTTCCGCCGTTATGGAATATCTTTTCATTAATTATTGTAAGTAAAGTATTTAAAATTGAAGAATTTGCTTTAAAAATTTCATCTAAAAAAACTACTCCGCTTGTAGGCATATATCCGTAGGTATTCCTTTCAAATACATCTTCCTGAAGTTTTTTTATGGAAAGAGGACCGAATATTTCTTCAGGAGTGGTAAATTTTGTAAGCAGATACTCAAAATAGCTTTCTTCACTAAAAATTTTCGTTATTCTTCTTGAAATTTCACTTTTTGCCGTTCCGGGAGGTCCCGTCAGAATTAGATTTTCTTTTGAAAAAACACTTAGCAATGCCAGTTTTATTATTTTTTCCTTACCGACAAGTCCTTTACTCAGAATTTCTATGAGCTTTTCTATTTTCATTTTTAATTTATTATTTTCTTCCATGGAAATGTTTTCTCCTTTTCAGATATTTTCTTAAAAAATAAATGTGTAAAGATAGAAAAAACCGGAAAAATCCGGTTTTAAATATGATTTAAAAAAAACAAGTTTCATAAATCATTGTATATTCTTTTATTCTATTTTAAAATAATCCCGGTATGCTTACTCCTCCAGTTATTACTTCCATTTCTTTTTCAGCCATTTCTTCAGCTTTTTCAAGTATTTCGTTTACAGCATTAATTATCAAATCTGAAACAATAGAAGCATCTCCTTCTTCAACAGCATCTTTTAACACATCGAGAGAAACTGACAAATCAACTATCTTCTTCTGTCCGTTTGCTTTTATAGTTATTCCTCCGCCTGCAACAGAAGTTTCCACAAATTTATCCTTTAAACTTTCCTGTATTTTCAGCATTTCCTGCTGCATAACCTGAGCCTGTTTTATTATATCCTGCTGGCTTCCTGATTTTCCGCTGTTGGCTCCTTTTAACTTTCTAACCATGTTATTATTGCCTCCTATATGAAATTCATATAATATTATTCTATTTATATAAAATTTACTGTTATTAATAAAAAATGGTGGTGAGAGAAGGATTCGAACCTTCGAAGGCTGAGCCGGCAGATTTACAGTCTGCTCCCTTTGGCCACTCGGGTACCTCACCACAATTTTTAAAAAGTGGTGCCGCTTGTCGGACTCGAACCAACCACCTGCTGATTACAAGTCAGCTGCTCTACCAGATGAGCTAAAGCGGCACAATATACCTTCCATCATATATTAGATGAAAATATTCAAATTTAAATGGCGGAAGTGACGAGACTCGAACTCGCGACATCTTGCGTGACAGGCAAGCACTCTAACCAACTGAGCTACACCTCCATAAAAATGGTGGTCACAATTGGGCTCGAACCAATGACCCCCTGCTTGTAAGGCAGGTGCTCTCCCAACTGAGCTATGCGACCATATTATTTTATTTTTTTTATTAAGTGGTACGCCCTAGGAGGATCGAACTCCTGTTGCCGGGATGAAAACCCGATGTCCTAACCACTAGACGAAGGGCGCACATTTTTATTCTAAGTGAGATTTCTAATTCCTTTTTGACTCCTCTCACGGACAAAAAAGATATTATCATAAATAAAAAATTAAGTCAATACTTTTTTTAAATTTTTTTGATTTTTTTCTGATATTTATATAAAATGTGTTTGTATTATTATATAAATACTGAAATTTCCGAATTTTAAAGTTCCTAACAAAAATCACTCGGAAAAAAATGTAAACAGAGGACGAAACTGTCTCATAAGATACAAAAACATATTTAATCATAAACTTTACATATTTTTCCGTTTTTGTAAAATCAGTAAAGATAATATCTTTTAATTTTTAAAAATATATAATAATTAGAGTTAGAGAGTTATTTTTAATTTATGAAACAGCCCTGGTCTATTTATAACAAAATTCAGATAAAAATATGAAAAATACTAATACAGATCTTATTTTTTGTTCCCAAATATTTTTATTATAAATTATTTTTCCGATGAAAATAATTTATATGTTAAAATGTGAAAAATTCTTGTTTAAAATATAAATTTTTTAAGAGGACTTTTTTTAATTCTTTCAATAGTCTTTAAGTATTCTGCCGATTATCCCCATTTATTCTCGTATTTTAAATATGATTTTTCCTACATTGATATTTGATATTTAAAATGATATAATTTAAAAACAAAAACACAGGAGGTTCTCAATGAAATTTTTTGATTTTATAAAAAAATTTTTTATATTTACAATTAAGGAAATATATTCTTTTTTCCTTAAACTGTCTTTACTGTTTTTTATATTTTTTATTCTGAGTGTTTCTCTCATTTCATTTTTTTCTTCAAAAATAAAACTTGAAGAAGATATACCTAAAAATTACAGTTATGTATTGTTCAATGCTTCATATGTATCCGAAGACAAACTGGACAGCTCTTTTTTTGGAGAAGCCAAGAAATATAATATTTCATACGCAGATATATTGAGCAGCCTTGACGACATAAAAAATAACGATAATATAAAAGGGATTATTATAAATCTTGATCAGGTAAATCTTTCTTCGGCAAAATCCGAAGAAATAATAAAAAAGTTTGAAGAGCTCAAAGCTAACAATAAAAAAATATATGCTTTCGGAGCATATATTGAAAACTATAACTTTCCTTTAGCCGCAGCTGCAAATGAAATCATAATGATTCCTTCAGCTTCGGCAGGAGTCGCTCTGACAGGATATCATTATTCAGACCTGTATTATAAGAAACTGCTTGATAAGCTCGGTGTCACTATGGAAGTTGTCCGTATAGGAGATTTTAAATCTTACGGAGAAAATTATACTGGTAATCTGATTTCTCCTCAGTCAAAAGCTGAACTTACGCGTATTCTGGAAAACAGATACAATACATTCCTTGACACTGTTTCAAAATCCCGTAATATTGATAAAAATGTTTTTAATGCCGATATACTAAATGGAAATTTGTCAAATCTCACTCCTTTTACTGCAAGGGATAAAAATCTGATTGACAAACTGGAATATTTTGGAGAACTTCTTAAAAGGCTCGGCATAAATGAAGAAAATGTTGTAGATATTTACGACTATTATGCCGATAACGGTAAAAGAATGGAAACTGCTAATGAAGAGGAAGGTACAATTGCCGTAATATACGCTGAAGGACCTATTGTTTATGCTGAAGAAGCAGACGGTTCAATTTATATTTCACCTGATAATATGGCTAAAAAAATAAAGGAACTTTCAAATATAAAAAATTTGAAAGGTGTAGTTCTCAGAGTTAATTCACCCGGCGGTTCCGCCCTTGCATCGGAAATAATATATCAGATGTTTTCCAAACTTGAAGTTCCCGTTTATATTTCAATGTCCGAAGTTGCCGCATCGGGAGGATATTATATATCAATGGCGGGAAGCAAGGTTTTTGCAAATAAAGCTACAATAACAGGTTCCATAGGAGTTGTATCAATGATTCCGAAATTTTATAACGCTCAGAACAAGTACGGAATTACTTCAAATTCCATTTCCAAAGGAAAATATTCCGATACTTTCGATCCTTTTGTTCCTCTTTCGGGAGAAGCACGTAATAAAATAGCAGAGTCAATGGATATGACTTATAAGGAATTTAAATCAAGAGTTCTGAAAAATAGAAAAATGTCCGATTCTTCCCTTGAAGAATATGTTCAAGGAAAAATATGGCTGGGAGATGAAGCAAAAGCAATCAATCTTATAGACGGAATTGCCACTCTTGATGAAACCGTAAAACTTCTTGCAAAAGATTTAAAACTGGAAAACTATAATGTAAAAAATGTTTATACAAAAAAAGACTTTAAGGAAGCATTAAGATTACTTTCTTCATTTATCTTTGAAAAATTTAAACTGACTTCCCAAATAGAAGCAAAAATTCCGGGAAGTACAAAAATTCTTGATGATTACAAACTGATTGAAAATAATCAAAATAAACCTATGTATTATTTACCTTATAAAATAGATGTTTATTAAATTAAAAATATATCCGTTCAACTTAATTTTACTGTTACTCAAAATGCCCCGAATAAAGATGTTTTTAGGACTCTCCCTTTATGCATTTTTCACCCAGTAGAATTTAAATGTTGAAAAGAAGTTAAAATTATAGAAACAGTTTTAAATGAAAGTGTAATAAAATTATATTAAGAGTAAAAGTATAAGCCTAAAATATTAAATAAAAACCCGATATTCAAATTATTTCAACCAAAAAATACGGAAATGAACGTTTAGAAAAATTACTTTCTGATTGAAGCGAGTTTGTGATTTTTCAGTGAGTGGAATGTTTTTGAATTGGAAATAATTTGAGTTGAAAATTTTTTGGTCCGGGACTATCTCATAAGTCAAAAATAATTCTCTAACTATAAATATTATATATTTTTAAAAATTAAAAGATATTGTTTTTACTGATTTTATAAAAATAGAAAAATATATAAAATTTATAATTAAATATGTTTTTATATCTTATGAGACAGCTCCGGAGAGATAAGAGTAGAAAAATTTTCTTATCACACAAAAAAAGGAATGTTTTCTGTAATATAGTCAGCATTCCTTTTTCTATTATCTTTATTTTCCAATTTTTTTATTTATGTAAAAATAATTCTTCCAGTTTACGAGCTTCCCCGTCTTCGGTATTTTTTCCTATTATTTCAAAATCTTCCGGAAGAAGATTTCTCAATCTGTCTATAGCATTTCCCATAGCATAACCTTTTCCCATAACTGTTAAAAGTTCATAGTCATTTTCTCCGTCGCCGAAACTGATCGTTTCTTTTATATCTATTCCGTCTCTTTTTAATAAATATTTTGCAGCATTGGCTTTATTGGCAGTTTTGGAAAATATTTCCATACATCCGTAGTCCACAAATGCCACACTTACATTATTATCAGTTCTTTTAAGAATTTCCTTTTCAAGCTCAATTAAATATTTATGTTCACCTATAAAGAAAAATTTTAAAATTTTCCTTTTCCCCAATTCTCTTTCGGGAACTTCCACAGGTTTTATGGGCAAGTCGTACCCATCCCTGTCATATACCTGCTGTAATGTTCCTTCTGTTATTATCCAGTCGTCTCCCGCAAAAATATTTAAGTGAATATCCTTATTAAAAGCCTTATAATCAATATCCAAAATGCTGTCCGCTTCTTTCTGATTTAATCCGTCTTCATATATGACAGCTCCGTTTTCATCATTTATTCTTGCACCGTTTGATGAGATTAAAGGTATATTTATTCCCAGTTCATCTTTTACTATTTTTGCCAGTTTATAATTTCTTCCTGTGGCAATGTAAAATTTTACTCCTTTTTCCACAACTTTTCTAACCGTTTCTTTTGTAAATTCCGACAGTTCATGCTCTTTATTGAGTAATGTTCCGTCTAAATCAGTTACTACAGCTTTATACATAAAAACTCCAATCTTAATATTTTTCCTATAAAAATAATTTTGACAATTCATTCATAAACTCATCGTCTGTAAAAGGCTTTGATAAAAATGCCTTTGCTCCCGCTTCTTTTCCCATTTTTATATAATTCTGAAAAGTTATCATTGTACTGCATAACATTACTTTTGCTTCGGGATCGTAATCGGTAATCAGCTGAGTCGCTTTTAATCCGTGTACTTTCGGCATATTGATGTCCATAGTCACAATTGCAGGATGTATTTTTTTATACATTTCAAAAGCTTCCAGCCCGTCCCCTGCCTCATATACTTCATACCCCTGATCAGTAAGTATGTCCTTTATATCCTCTCTTATATACGAAGCGTCATCTACTACCAATGCTATTTTTTCCATATTTTATCTCCTACTCTAAAGATATTTTTTATAAAAATAATTCGCTTAATTTTTTTGCTACTCCGTCATCTCCATTATTTCCGATAACTTCATAGTCGGGTAAACTTTCCAATAATCTGTACAGGGAATTTCCCATAAGATATCCTTTTCCTGCTTCCTTTAAAAGTTCATAATCGTTATATCCGTCACCGAAAGCTGCCGTCTCGTTTAATTTTATTCCGTCTTTCTGGAGTAAATACTTTGCAGCGACAGCTTTATTGGAATTTTTATCAAATATTTCCAGACTTCTCTCTGAAACAAAAACTGCATTTACTTCTCCGTTAGTTACTTCCTTTATTATTTTTTCCAACTTCAGAAGTTTATCATGATCTACTAAAAAAAATATTTTAGTATAATCCTTCTGCCGGAATTCATTTTCGCTTATCACTTCAGGAAGATGAAGTCTGTCCGGACGCTGTTTAATATAATAGTCCAGTACATCTTCAGTAATATACCAGCTACTTCCGGAATATCCGTTAAGTATAATACCTTCACTTATTTTTTTATAATCTGTTTCATAAATTTTTTCCAAGTATTTTTTATTTATATTATTTATGTAAATTTCTTTACCCTCACTATCCATTATCCTTGCCCCGTTTGAAGTAATCAGAGGAATTTTAAGTCCCATTTTATCCATGACCTCTTTCGCTCCCAAATAACTTCTTCCTGTAGCAATATAAAATTTTATTCCTTTTTCAATTACTTTTTTTACTGTTTTTATTGTAAAATCATTTATAACATGATTTTCATTCAGTAATGTTCCGTCCAAATCACTTACTACTGCTTTATACATTTCTCCTCCTTTGGTCATTCTATCACATTTTCGTTGAAAAATAAATAGATAATTAAAGTCTTCAGCATTTGTTCTTGTCGACATTTTAAAAACCATTTCAAAAAAATTTATATCATTGTTTAGGGTGTGTCTGAAAACTCAAAATCTACAATATTTTCAATCTTTTTTTTTACTTTTTAAATTAACAGAGACATAATAAAACCGGTATTCCGTTATTTACAACTTTTAAAATTTCCGTTAAAAATTCGTTATTTTGACAGTTTTCAGATACACCCTAACAGAAAAAACTCTCTTTATTTTTTATGTATTTTAGTTTATAATGGCTGTAATAAAATTATTTAGAGGTGATAAAATGGGTACATTTCAGGATTATTTAAAATTTTCCGACAAAGAGGAATATTCACAGAAACAATTAAAAATCATGGATAAAATAACTCTTTCAGCTGAAACTGAAAAAATTGTAAAATCTATAAACAAAGAAATAAAAATATTATGC
>JAUNKI010000066.1 GCA_030532815.1 Leptotrichiaceae bacterium | reverse complement strand
TTTCTAAACTCAAAAACACTCCATTCACTAAAAAATCACAAACTCGCTTCGCTCAAACAGTGATTTTTCTTAACGTTCATTCTCGTATTTTTTTCGTTGAAATAATTTGAATGTTGGGTTTATTACAGTTTAACTGCAATTTTATTTAAAACTATTTTCTTTATATTTTAGTCCCCCTTCAACATTCAAATTTTACTGCGTGAAAAATGCGTAAAGTGAGCGTCGTAAAAACATCTTTTTTTGTTTTTACAGCGAACGGGTATTTTTGAGCAATAGTAAAATTTGTGTTGATAGTTTTTTGGACCAACCTTTTTTACAAAAAAGGTTGGGGTATATTTTTTTCAAAAAAAGCGTGAAATATTCGTTGAAATAATTTGAATGTCAGGTTTTTACTTATAATTTAAGTGTATATTTCTATTACCATTACAGTTTAACTGCACTTTCATTTAAAAATTATCTCTTATAATTTTAGTTCCACTTCAATATTCAGATTTATTTCTGAATATAAGTCTCATCTAAACTGTAATCCTTACCTATGGCATTAAACTGTATTTCTTTTACTCTCGGATTTACAAGTTTAATTTGCATTCTATTGTATAAAAGACCTACCGGCATATCCTCCCCTATGATTTTTTCCATTTGTATCATAGCCTCCACTCTTTCTTTCTGATTTGCCGATGTTTTTACTTTTTTAACGAGTTCATCATATACAGGATTTACATATTGGGAGTAATTGTTGCCGTTCGTCGATTCAAATCTTTCCAAATACGAAATGGCATCATTATAGTCTCCTGCAAACCCTGCCAATACAAGATCAAAGTCTTTCTGCTCCATTCGGGCAAGTCTTTCCTGAAATGTCATTGAGGAAATTTTTATATTTATACCTAAATTTTTTCTAAAACTTTCCTGAATAAATTCAGTAATAATCTTATTATTTCCCGAATCGTTAAATATCATATCAAGCTCAGGAAATTCGGCAATCCCAAGTTCTTTCATCCCCTCAGCAAGTAATTTTTTTGCTTCCTCTGCATTATATTTAGGGAATATTTCTCCCGCTTCCAAGGCAAAATCCTTATCCACTCCTATTATTCCTATATTTTTAGGTGTATATGTATAAGCGGCTCCTCCTATACCGTTCAACACTCCTTTTACCATTTCCTCCTTGTCAATTGCCAATGACAATGCCTGTCTTATTTTTTTATTGGACAGTACTTTATTTTTCATATTGAATATAACATACCATACCGAACCGTCGTTAGTATATTTTAAACGGGGATCCTCTCTGAACTCTTTCAACTGCTGAACGGATATATTTGTCACATCTGTTTCTCCGTTTTTAAAGGCATTTAAATCGGCAGCAGCGTCATTTATAAACTTCGCCTGTACTCTTTCAAGCTTTATGGCATCTTTATTCCAATAATTGGGATTTTTTTCAAATACAATATCCGAATCCCTTGTCCACGACTTTATAATATATGCTCCTGATGATATGGAAGTATCAACTGAAGTCATGTACTTTTCTTTCACTCCGTCATAAAATTTACTGTTCAGCGGTAAATATGTCTGCACTCTTACAAGGGAATCAAAGTAAGTTACAGGAGCCTTTAAAGTAACTTCAAGTGTATAATCGTCTACGACTTTTATTCCCACATCTTCAGCTTTTGCATCTCCTTTATTATACTCTTCGGCATTTTTTATAGGAAAAAGCATAAAAGCATATTCAGCTGCCGTTTCAGGCTTTAAACCTCTCAGCCAGCCCTCTTTAAAATCATTTGCAGTTATAGGATCCCCATTTGACCATTTGGCATTTTTTCTTAAATAAAATGTCCATACTAAACCGTCAGCTGAAGTTTCCCATTTTTCGGCTACTCCGGGAATAGATTTTCCGTCTTTTCCCTGCCTTGTCAGCCCCTCCCCTACGAGGGAATCTACAAATTCCCCCGTTGCATCGTTTGCCAGTTGAGGATCATAAGACTTACCTTCCTCTTTCAGATTCAGCAGTAGTGTTTCTGCTGTACTGTTTACTCCGGTTTTATTTCCGCATGCTGCAACAAACAATACCGTCAGTACTATAAATAAAAATTTTCTCATTTGTCTTTTCCCCTTTTCCTAAATTTTATAATTTTATTCTTTTATGGATGCGTTATAGAAATCTATAGGATTTCCCACAGCACTTATTGACACTCCTTTTAAATTAGGATTTATAAGGTAGGCTGCCACCTGATAGTAAAGACCCGAAACATTATAATCCTCCATCAGCATTTTTTCAGCTTTCTGCATTGCCTCTATTCTTGCTTTATGATCGTTGCTTTCCTGAGCAAACGCAACCAGCTTATCATATTCGGGATTTGAGTATCTTGAAACATTCAGTCCCGTACCTGTCAGGAACAGTTCCATATATGTCATCGCATCGGCATAGTCAGGTCCCCATGCATACCTTATTATTTCATAGTTCCCTTCATTTCCTCTGGAAAGTCTTTCTTTATATGTTATTATTTCAACATCTACATCTATACCGAGTTTTTCTTTCCACTGGGACTGATAAAATTCACTTTCTTTTTTCCCTGTTCCCTTTTCATCAGCAGTCAGTGTCAGCTTAACCTGATCAGGGGTCATTCCCAGCTCTTTCAATCCTTCTTCAAAAAGTTTTTTAACATCTAAGTCTTTATGCTGTGCATAAAGATCTCCCGACTCATCTCTGAAATCTCCTGTAACTCCCGGCATTCCGTTTGCCACTATTCCCGAAGCCTTTATACCGCCTTCATTTAAAATATCCTTAACGAGAGTTTCTCTGTCTACTGCAAGAGACAGTGCCTGTCTTACTTTTTTATTTTTCAATATCGGATTATTCTGATTAAATGCAAGATAATATACCCTTCCGTCAGGAACCTTATGCAGTTCAGGTTTTCCGTTAAATGAAACGATTTTTTCCACTGAAATTCTTGTCAAATCCAGTTCCTTGTTTTCAAACAGATTTGTTGCCGCTTCAAAATCAGTTACCATCATTGCTGTTAAAGTATCAATTTTAATATTATCCTTATTCCAGTAGTTCGGATTTTTTTCCATTACTACTCTGTTGTCATGTACCCATTCCTTCATCGTATACGGTCCGTTATATATGGACTTATCTGCTTCAGTAGCATATTTATCCTTGTATTCCGCTATGGCTTTTTCATTTAAAGGAAAATAAATAGGCATTATAAGTGTTTTTCCGAAATATGCTGCCGGTTTTGATAATGTTATTTCAAGTGTGTAATCATCTTTCACTTTTATTCCTACACCGTTGAAATCCTGCGTTTTTCCTGTATTATAATCTTCCGCTCCCTGAATATAGTACATTATAAAAGCATATTCAGCTGCCGTTGCAGGATCCAGACCTCTTTTCATACCTCTTAGGTAGTCATGAGCTGTTACTGTATCTCCATTTGACCATTTCATTCCCTGTCTTATTTTAAAAGTCCATATTTTACCGTCTTCGGAAACATTCCAGCTTTCAGCTCCTGCAGGGACAATTTCATGCTTCTCATTTAATCTTACAAGGCCCTCATAGAGCATTCCGGACACCATAAATCCTCCCATATCCGTGAGCAATTGAGGATCAAGCGAAGCAGGTTCGGCTTCCATATTAAATGAAGCTGAGCTTCCGCTTTCTTTTTTCCCCTGATTTCCCCCGCATGATACAATTAAAAGCATTCCTACTAAAAACAATAATATTTTTTTCATAATTTTTTCCCTCCTACATAAATAAGCGTATGTGATTTAAGCTTATTTCATTAATATATTGTATTTCTGATATACTTATTATATATTTTTTCAATCATTTATACAATTATTTATTATTTATATAATGATTAATTTTATAAATGATAAGTTTTTTCATTTATCTATTATAGGAATAGAAGAATTATTCCAGATTAATGTAAATCCCCTTATTTTCCCTTTTTCTTTCAAATCCGAAATTTATAAAATTACCGTATATATTCAGGACAGACATTCATCCGACAATTTTTTTGAGTAGCTTAATTACATTTTATGCATAAAAAAACGACAGTATATTTTATCTTTTTTATTTCAGATAAAATTTTACTGTCGGATTTTTAACAGATATTTAAAAATTGTAAATATTGAATTTTCAGACATACCGTAGTAATTACTGCAGAATTTATATTAAATTATGCTCTTCCAAAAAGGAAGTTTCTACAAAATGTCCAGGTCTGTATTCTGTAAGTTCAGGTTTTTCAGGTATAATACCTATTTCAGAAGCATCTCCTACAGGACTTCTCAAATATGATTCTTCCATTTCTATTTTTGCCGTTTTTTTATGTTCAGGATCTGCTATAGGTACTGCAGAAATAAGCGACTTTGTATAACTGTGTACAGGATTATTATACACATCGTCAGGCTTTCCGAGCTCTACGACTTTACCTCTGTACATAACCGCTACTCTGTCGGATATATATTTTACCATTGATAAATCATGGGCAATAAAAAGCAGTGTAAGATTACGCTTTTTTTGCAGTTCCTTCAGCAGATTCACCACTTGTGCCTGAATGGATACATCAAGAGCCGAAATAGGCTCGTCACATATAAGAACTTCGGGATCTACTGCAAGTGCTCTTGCTATTCCTATCCTCTGCCTCTGACCTCCTGAAAATTCATGGGGAAATCTGCTCGCATGTTCTCTGTTCAACCCTACCACTTCAAGAAGCTCGTATACCTTTTCCATTCTTTCCTTTTTTGATGATGCCAGTTTATGAAGATCTATTCCTTCGGCTATAATATCTCCTACTGTCATTCTCGGATTAAGTGATGCCTGAGGATCCTGAAATATCATCTGAACTTTTTTAGTAAATTCTTTATTTTTATACTCATCAGTCAGCTTTCCGTCAAGTATTATTTTTCCCGCCGTTTTCGGATACAGTATGCTCAATGTTCTCCCTAATGTAGTCTTTCCTGAACCCGATTCTCCTACAAGGCTCAGAACCTCTCCTTTATAAATATCCATAGTTATATTGTCCACAGCTTTGAGAACCTGCCTTTTTTTCATAGGAAAATATTTTTTCAGATTCTTCATTTCTATCATTTTTTCTCTGTTATCTGTATCAGTCATATTATTCTTCCTCCTTTACCTTATTTCCGTTACCGAAAGGAGAAACTATTTCCGGTGCTCCATCAACATATAACCATGATTTTACAAAATGATCATTTCCTACATCTATTATAGGAGGTTTTCTTTCATAGTCAATTTTCATGGCATACTCCGATCTCGGTGCAAAAGGATCTCCCGCAGGAGGCTTCAACAAGTCGGGAGGTGTTCCCGGTATAGACTCGAGTTTTTCATTACTTTTCATATCAAGTCTCGGAAGAGACTTTAAAAGTCCCCATGTATAAGGATGCTTAGGATTTTTAAACAGTTCGACAACCGGAGCTTCCTCCAGTTTCTCTCCTGCATACATTACTACCACTCTATCGGCTGTTTCAGCTACAACTCCCAAATCATGAGTTATAAGTATTACTCCTATGTTCAGTTCTTTTTTCAGATTATTTATCAGTTCCAGAATCTGTGCCTGTATTGTAACGTCCAATGCTGTTGTCGGCTCGTCACATATCAGCAGATCCGGTTCACATGATAGTGCAATGGCGATAACGGCTCTCTGTCTCATTCCCCCTGAAAATTCATGAGGATATTGGTTGAACCTTTCTTTAGGTTTCGGTATTCCTACTTTTTCCAGCATATCAATTGCCTGTTTTCTTGCTTCCGCCTTACTTACTTTTTTATGTATGAGAATCCCTTCCATTATCTGCTTTCCGACTTTTATTGTAGGATTTAGGGAAGTCATAGGATCCTGAAATATCATTCCTATTTTTCCGCCTCTCAGTTGTCTCATTCTTTCATCTGAAACTTTTACGAGATCTTCTCCTTCAAATAAAATTTCTCCACTTTTTATTTCTCCCGGAGGCATAGGTATAAGTTTCATTACAGTCTGAACGGTAACGGATTTCCCTGAACCCGATTCTCCCACTATTGCCAATGTTTCTCCTCTATTTACCGAAAAACTTATATTTCTCAGTGCCTTTACTTCTCCGGCATAAGTATTAAAGGAAACACTTAAATTTTTTACTTCTAAAATTTTTTCATTCATTTTTTTCTCCTGATATTCTTTATTATCTTGTTAAATTTACGATCTCAGCTTCGGATTCAATGCATCATTCAGTGCATCTCCCACTATATTGAACGCCAATGTTATCAAAGAAATAACTACAGCCGGTATTATAAAGAGATACGGATATGAATCCATATTTGTAAATCCGTCAAATACCAGATTTCCCAATGAAGCCTGAGGTATAGGCACTCCTAACCCTATAAAGCTCAGGAACGCTTCTGTAAATATAATATTGGGTATATCAGTTGTCAGTCTTATAATTATTACGCTTAATGTATTCGGTATAAGATGCTTTAAAGTAATCCAGAAAAAATTTCCTCCGAGTGATTTTGACGCAAGGACAAACTCACTTTCTTTTATTTTTAAAACTTCTCCTCTCACAAGAAGTGAATAACCGACCCATCTTGTCAGAGACATTGCTATAATAATGGTTTTAACACTGTTTCCCATTACTACCATTAACAGTATTATATAAATCATTGAAGGTATAATCATTATAATCTCAACTATTCTTGTCATTATACTATCGGCAATTCCTCCGAAATAAGCTGATACAGCTCCATAAATCGTCCCGAAAACGACACATATTATTGCCGTTATTATTGACAGCTGCATTGATATTCTTATCCCTTGGGAAAGTCTGGCAAAAAGATCTCTTCCGAGATTATCCGTTCCGAGATAATGACCTGTTGTCACTCCCTTCATCGGACTTAAAAACTTTATCGATAAGTCCTGAGCTCTGTATGAATATTTGGTCATTACCTGTCCGAATAACGCCAGAAACAAAAATATTCCCATTATTCCTAAAAATGTCAATGCCAGTTTATTTTTTTTGAATCTTCTCCATCCGTCCTGCCAGAAGGTCAAGCTCGGTTTATAAATTACTTCGCTTTGAGCCGTATCAGGTCCGATAATTTCAAAATCATCGACAGTAGGTGCATACAGCCTGTTTTCTTCCATATTTTCCATTACCTTATCCGTCATTTATGCCTCATCTCCTTTCCCGAGCTTGATTTTCGGATCAACCAGTGCATATACTATATCCATAATTATCATCATTCCGATAAGAAATGCAGCATAAAATACAGTTACTCCGAGAACCATAGTATAGTCTCTGTCATTTATACTTTGAATATAATATTTCCCCAGTCCCGGAATTGTAAATGCCTTTTCTATTACAAATGAACCTGTCAGTACTGCCGCAATAGTAGGTCCCATTATCGTTACTACAGGCAGTATGGCGTTTCTCAAAGCATGCTTCCAAACTATATTTCGGGGTTTCACTCCTTTGGCTATGGCAAGTCTTATATAATCCTGTCCCATAACTTCTATCATTTTATCTCTTAAAAGTCTCGCTATCAGTGCGACCGTATAAAGTCCCAAAGCTACAACGGGCAATATTTTCTTTTCGGGTTTGTCCCAACCTGACAGGAGTATTCTTACAAAAGGCAGATTAAATTTATCAATAAGAATTCTGTTATGAATATCTACAAAATATTTCTGCATAAGTCCTGCAAGAACAAAGCTCGGAACCGATATTCCTATAACTGCCACTACCATGGCAATTTTATCCTGATATTTTCCCCTGTTCAATGCTGCAATTACTCCCAACGGTAATCCCAAACATAATGCAAACAGTATTGATCTCATTCCCAAATCCGCAGATACGGGAAAACTTTGGGCAATAGTCTCATTTACAGTTTTTCCTCTGATTTTCATTGACAATCCCAAATCTCCTTTGGCAACATTTTTCAGATACTCCACATACTGAACTCCCAAAGGTTTATCCAAATGATATTTTGCCATTAAATTTTCCTTAATTTTCGGAGGGATTGCCTTTTCACTCTGAAACGGATCTCCCGGTAACAGATGCAAAAGAAAAAATGTAATAGTTATTACAAGCCATAATGTAACAAGTCCCATTGCTATTCTGTTTACCAAAAATTTTAAAACGTTTTTCATTTTTCTTCCTTTCCCTTGTTAATTTTGAATATCTATATTATATTACAATTTATTTTATTTTTGCAAGTTATTATGTCCTTATACCCTCATATATTTTTCTTATTGTTATATATATAAATCTAATTTTTCAATATTTTCCCTTAATTACTTACCTTAATTATTTATTGTAATATACGGTTAAATTATGTATAATGGAATCAGATAAATTAAATACGGAAAGGAGATGTATGAATTTAATCCGTTCATACACGAATAATATGAATTTTAATGATTACAAATACGAAAGAATTGAAATTGAACCTGTAAAAAAGCAGTTTTATGAATTAATTGAAAAATTTAAAAATTCATCTACGGTTGACGAACAGTGTAAATATATGAATGAAATTATTTCTCTCAGAAATCATATAGATACTATGACTACCCTTGTATCAATAAGACATAGTATCGATACTGCAGACAAGTTTTATGATAAGGAAAACGAATACTGTGATGAAATAAGTCCGATTTTATTCGGATTTGTTACAGATTTTTATAAGGCTCTTACAACATCAAAATTCAGAAGTGAACTTGAAAAAAAATATGGAAATTTTCTGTTCAGATTGGCTGAATGCTCATTAAAAACCTTTAATGAAAATATTATCCCCGATTTACAGGAGGAAAACAAACTGTCAAGTAAATATGACAAATTAATTGCAAGTGCAAAAATTTTATTTGAAGGTGAAGAAAGAAATCTGTCACAAATGGTACCGTATACTCAATCCAAAGATAGAAATACAAGAAAAAATGCGGCTAAAAAAGTTGCCGAATTTTTTGCCGAAAATAAAGAGGAATTTGACAGTATATATGATTCTCTTGTAAAAGTAAGAACTGAAATTGCCAGAAAACTGGGATTTAAAAACTTTGTAGAGCTGGCATATACGAGACTTTCAAGACTTGAATATAATCCTGAAATGGTTGCTTCCTATCGTAAACAGGTTCTTGAAAATATCGTACCTCTCCATTCTGAACTGAGAAACAGACAGGCTAAAAGACTTGGGCTCGATAAACTGAATTTTTATGATGAACCTATAAAATTCAACTCCGGAAATGCAAATCCTCACGGAGAGCCTGAATGGATTTTAAATCACGGAAAGACTATGTACCGTGAGCTTTCCAAAGAAACCGACGATTTTTTCACTTTTATGACTGAAAACAGTCTCCTCGACCTGCTTTCAAAAAAAGGGAAAATGAGCGGAGGATACTGTACATACATACCTGATTATAAATCACCGTTTATATTTGCAAACTTTAACGGAACCGCACATGATGTGGACGTTCTTACTCATGAAGCGGGACACGCTTTTCAGGTATATGAAAGCAGAAAATACGAAATACCCGAATATTTATGGCCAAGCTATGAAGCATGTGAAATACATTCAATGAGTATGGAGTTTCTTACATGGCCGTGGATGAACCTGTTTTTTGAAAATGATACCGATAAATATAAATTTATCCATCTTTCCGAATCTCTTCTCTTTATTCCTTACGGAGTTACGGTAGATGAATTTCAACACTGGGTATATGAAAATCCTGAAGCTACTTCTGAAAAAAGAAGAAAAAAATGGCTTGAAACGGAAAAGAAGTATCTGCCTACAAGAGACTACGGAGAAATTGAAGAACTGAAAGAAGGTATTTTCTGGTTCAGACAGGGACATATTTTCGGAAGTCCGTTTTATTATATAGATTACACACTTGCACAGGTATGTGCTTTCCAGTTCTGGATTAAATCAATGGAAAACAGAGAAAAAGCATGGGAAAAATATTTACACCTGTGCAGACTTGGCGGAAGCAAGCCTTTCCTTGAACTGCTCAAAGAAGCGGATTTGAAAAATCCTTTTGTTGACGGAACTATAGCTTCAGTTATTCCCAAAATCAGAGAATTTCTGGACAGCATTGATGATATGAAATTATAGGAAATTTTTTTCAGAAATTATATTTTAATTTATGCCCTTAAAAGTTACAGTTTTTTGTTCTTAATTTGTCGTACTTGGTTAGGGGCATATTTTTTTGAATCAAAAAACTTTCGATTCAATTTTACTGGGTAAAAACTATTTTTATTCTCAATTTCCCTCGGTATTCAAAATTTTTTATCACTATTACAATTTAACTGTACTTTCATTTAAAATCATTTCTACAATTTTAAGTTTCCTTCAACATTCAAATTTTAATATGTGAAAAATGCGTAAAGTGA
>JAUNKI010000065.1 GCA_030532815.1 Leptotrichiaceae bacterium | reverse complement strand
CGGAAAAGTAAAAATGTATCTGTATATAGAAAATAATATTTTTATAAATCTGAATGAAATAGAACTGGCTATTGATTATAAGGAATTCATTTCTAAAAATAATTTGGTAAAAATAGCGGGAAAAAGAAAAATACTTGATTTTTCAACCGAAAAAAGAAAAAAAAGAACGGCGATATTTACCGAAAAGTTTGTTTATATAACATCGTATACAAACAGGGCGTTGAAAATGAGAGCTGATGAATATGACAGGCTGATAAACAGCGTGGTGTTTTAATAAGGAGAAAAATGAAAATAACGGAATTATTACAGGAAGCCGTAAAATCTTATGATGAAATGAAATATGATGATGCGGTCTTATATCTGGAAACGGTACTTGAAATTAATGAAAATAATTATGAAGCTCTTGTTATGCTTACAAAAATATATACAGGTGCGGGATTTTACAGAGAAGCACTTAAATATTGTGAAAGAGCTTATAAAAATAATAAAGAGGATCCGCTTCTTCTTTTTAATATGGGGTATATACACCAGTCTTTAGGGAAACCTAAAAAGGCTATAAATTTTTATAAGAAATATATGGAATTTGAAGAGGATTACCATGTATTTTTAAATATCGGACTTTCCTATATGGATATGAAATATTATAAAAAAGCGGTGAATATTATAAATGACGCTATAAAAATGGAACCTGAAATTCCTGACGGTTATCTGGATAAGGCTGAATGTCTCATAAGACAGGAAAAATACGATGAAGCGGTGGAAATTTATGAAGATATACTGAAAAAATCTGAAAATAAAGTGGAAGAATATTATATTTATACGAAAATAGCCGATGTGAAAGACAGAAAAGGCGATATAAAAGGAGCTGAACACAATTACAATATAGCTATAAACTTTGAAAATGCTGATGAATACGTATATGAAGCATTTTATGAATTTCTGTTGAGAGAGAGGAAATACGAAGAAATAGAGCTTCTTCTTATAAATTATGCCAACAGTCATCTTTCAAGGGAAAAATCATTGAACCTCGAAGGAAGATATGCGGCATATGTGGAAGATTTCCAAAGGGCAAAAAAAATATGCGAGAAACTTCTTATACTGAATCCTGAAAATCCTCTCCATTATTTTAATTCTGCCTACATTTCCGAAATGTTGAAAGATTTTGACAAAGCTCTTGAATTTATAAAAAAAGCGGAAAATAAAACAGATGACAAGGAACTTATAAAAAATGCAAGAAAAAGAATAATGAAATCAAAAAGAGAACATACAAAATTAATGAAACAGAGCGGAAAATAAAAGTTGAAGAAACCCCTTCATTAAAAGGCATTAATTTGAAAAGCCGGTGTTTTTATGATAAAATTAAAATATATAAACAGGGAGATAAAGTGACTTTAAAATGATAAAGGAACAGAATTACAAAATAAAAGAAAATTATGATGAGGATGTTTTATCTGCTATACTGGATAATTTTGACATCGGCGGAGAAATTGTCGCTCAGGGCGGAAGAAATCTTATAAAAAAGTTTAAAATAGTAAACAATGGACAGGAAAAAGAAATAAATATAAAAAAATTCGGTAAGAAAAATATTCTGACTCAGTTTGTATATAAATTTTTTACAGGTTCAAAAGCAAAAAGATCCTATGAATTTGCAAATATGCTCCTCGGGAAAAATATAAAAACTCCTAAACCTATAGCTTATTTTGATGATTATGTGAATAAAGAAACAGGAGAAAAAAGAAGTTTTTACATAAGTGAAGAGCTGAAATATGATTTTACATGCAGGGAAGTTTTCTGGAATGAGGAAATGACACCGGATATGAAAGTGAAAATGTCGAATAACAGAAATGAAGTAATAAGACAGTTTGCGGAATTTACTTTTGATCTGCATGAAAAAGGAATAAAATTTGAAGATTTTTCTCCGGGAAATGTTCTCATAAAAAGGGAAAATAACGGGAAATACGGATTTTATCTTGTGGATCTGAATCGAATGAAATTTTATGAAAAGCTGGATTTCAATACGAGAATGAAAAATGTTTCAAGAATGATGGAATTTAAAATTTTTGTAGAGGAATTTTCAAAAGAATATGCAAAACTTTACAGATTACCTTATAAAAAAATATTTGAAAAACTGTACTATTATGTGACAATACATAAATATAGAGTGTTATTCAAGGATAATACGAGATTTTTGAGAGAAATATTCAGAAAGAAAAAAAATTAAAAATTACAGAAAACGGAGGAAAAAATGGCCAATAATTACGGAGCCGAGAATATTAAAGTATTGGAAGGACTGGAAGCAGTAAGAAAAAGACCGGGAATGTATATAGGATCCACGTCGTCCAGAGGTCTTCATCATCTTGTCTGGGAAATAGTGGATAACAGTGTGGACGAAGCACTGGCAGGTATATGTGACAATATAACCGTAAAAATTCTTGAAGATAATATAATAGAAGTTTCCGACAATGGAAGAGGAATACCTTTTACAACTCATGAAACCGGAAAATCAACACTGGAAGTAGTTATGACGGTACTTCATGCAGGAGGAAAATTTGACAATGACAACTATAAAGTATCGGGAGGACTTCACGGAGTAGGAGTATCAGTAGTAAATGCTTTGTCGGAATGGCTCGAAGTAACGGTAACGAGAGACGGACAGACAGTAAGACAGACATATAAAAGAGGAGAGCCTGTAACTGATGTGGAAAAAATAGGAGAAGCCCCTCAGGGAGTTCACGGAACTACTACGAGATTTAAAGCCGACGGAGAAATATTTGAAACGACGGTTTATGATTTTTCGGTACTGGAATCAAGGCTGAAAGAACTGGCATATTTAAATAAAGGACTGAAAATAAATCTTTCCGATGAAAGGGATAAGGAAAAGGAAAGAAAGGAAGAATTTCTGTTTGAGGGAGGAATAAAGGACTTCCTTAGGGAAATAGCCGATGAAGAAAAAATAACCGATGAAATAATATATATGAGTGATAACTATGAAGTCGAAGAAGCGAAGGAAATAGAAATTACAGATGATAGCGGAAATACGGTAAAAAAAATGAAATCCGCAAAATTCGTGGAAGTGGAAATAGCTATGAGCTATACTGTTTCTCAAAGGGAAAATGTTTATTCCTTCGTAAATAATATAAATACCCATGAAGGGGGAACTCATGTAAGCGGCTTTAGAACAGCTCTTACAAGGACAATCAACGATGTAGCAAAACAAATGAACATAATAAAAGATAAAGACGGAACTTTTCAGGGAACAGATGTAAGAGAAGGTCTTGTATGTGTAATAAGTGTTAAAATACCGGAACCTCAGTTTGAAGGTCAGACTAAGACAAAACTCGGAAATAGTGAAGTTACGGGGATTGTATCAAATATAGTAGGAAGCAATCTGAAATTTTATCTGGAAGATCACCCTAAGGAAGCTGAAAAAATAATAGAAAAAATGTCAATGTCCAAAAAAGCAAGAGAAGCGGCAAAAAAAGCAAGAGAACTTGTTTTAAGGAAAAATACTCTTGAAGTAGGTTCACTTCCGGGAAAACTTGCCGACTGTTCTTCAAAGGATCCTTCAGAATCGGAAATATTCATAGTCGAGGGTAATTCGGCGGGAGGTTCGGCAAAACAGGGAAGAGACAGAAGATTTCAGGCGATACTCCCTTTGAGGGGAAAAATACTCAATGTTGAAAAATCAGGAATGCACAAATTACTTGAAAATGCTGAAATAAGAGCAATGATAACCGCTTTCGGAGCAGGTTTCGGTGATGATATGGATTTGGAAAAGCTGAGATATCATAAAATAATTATAATGACTGATGCCGACGTGGACGGGGCTCATATAAGAACATTAATGCTCACTTTCTTTTACAGACAGTTGAGAGAACTCATAAATGAAGGCTATATATACATAGCTCAGCCGCCTCTTTATAAAATACAGGCGGGAAAAGCAATAAAATATGCTTATTCCGATGATCAGCTGAGAAAAATAACTTCAGTACTGGAAAGGGATAACAGAAGATACACTATACAGAGATATAAAGGATTGGGAGAAATGAATCCCGAACAATTATGGGAAACGACTCTTGACCCTGAAGTGAGAACACTGCTGAGAGTTACTATGGAAGATGCTTCCTATGCTGATAAAATGTTTAATATACTCATGGGAGATAAAGTGGAACCGAGAAGACAGTTTATTGAAGAAAATGCCAATTATGTAAGAAATCTGGACGTTTAATTTCTGTTTGTTAAAAAATAAAAACGGAAAAGCGGCAGTACGGATTTTTAATTAAATATTATGTTTATCGGAAAATTAGGAATTTACCCGATTTTATAAAGTTAAATGATAATTTTTCATATATTTTGGGTATTTCATATATATAAAATCCGTATAAATAGAAATGAGAACAGTGTCAATACGAAACCTGACAATGAAAAACAGAAAAAGATGCATATGAAAAGATTTTCTGAAAAAAAGAAATTTATCGGAAAAGTAGAAGAATTTTCAAATGTAAGACAGTTCTCACAAAATTTTTTGCCTGATTTTTTATAAAAAATCAGGAGGAATTTACGGAGGTGCACAAATGTCTGATGATTTCAGAGATGACGAAGAAAGAGAAGAAGAAACGGTAGAAGAAATGAACAGTGACGATGACAGGGAAATAGTCGTCGAGGAAATTAAAGAAACGAATATGACAAATGAAGTAAATATATATATAGAAGATGAAATAAAAGCTTCTTATCTGGACTATTCCATGAGTGTCATAGTAAGCAGAGCTCTTCCCGATGTACGGGACGGACTGAAGCCTGTCCACAGGAGAATACTTTTTGCAATGAATGAAATGGGAATGACCCATGAAAAGCCTTTTAAGAAATCAGCCAGAATCGTAGGGGAAGTTTTAGGTAAGTATCACCCTCACGGAGATTCATCGGTATATAATGCAATGGTAAGGCTGGCACAGGATTTCAACATGAGATATATGCTTGTGGACGGTCACGGAAACTTCGGATCGGTAGATGGTGACGAAGCTGCGGCAATGAGATATACTGAAGCAAGAATGGCTAAAATAACAGCTGAACTTCTTGCAGATATAGATAAAAATACAATAGACTTCAGGAAAAACTTTGATGAAAGTCTGGACGAACCGACTGTACTGCCTGCAAAACTGCCGAATCTGCTGTTGAACGGTTCGACGGGAATAGCTGTAGGTATGGCTACGAATATACCACCTCATAATTTATCCGAAATATGTGACGGAATAGTGGCATTAATAGATAATCCTCAAATAAGTATAGATGAACTTATAACTTATGTAAAAGGACCCGATTTCCCTACAGGAGGTATAATAAACGGAAAACAGGGTATATATGAAGCATACAGAACGGGAAGGGGAAAAATAAAAGTTGCCGGAAAGATAAAAATAGAAACTTCAAAATCCGGTAAGGAATCCATAATAGTTACCGAGCTGCCTTATCAGGTAAACAAAGCAAGACTGATAGAAAAAATCGCCGAATTGGTAAGACAGAAAAAGCTCACAGGTATATCCGATTTAAGGGACGAATCGGACAGAGACGGTATAAGAATCGTAATTGAACTGAAAAAAGGAGAAGAAAGCGAACTTATACTTAACAGTCTTTATAAATTTACAGATTTACAGAATACTTTCGGGATAATAATGCTGGCACTTGTAAATAATGCTCCGAGAATACTGAATTTAAAACAGATATTGGAAAATTACCTTGTACACAGATACAATGTCGTTACGAGAAGAGTACAGTTTGAGCTGAATAAAGCCGAAAACAGGGCACATATACTGGAAGGATTTAAAATAGCCCTTGACAATATAGATGAAGTAATAAAAATAATAAGAGGATCCAAAGATGCCAATGAGGCAAGAGAAAAATTAATAACAAGCTTCGGATTTTCCGAAATTCAGGCTAAAGCCATACTTGATATGAGACTGCAGAGACTTACAGGTCTTGAAAGAGATAAAATCGAACAGGAATACAGAGAACTTATGCTGTTAATAGAAGAGCTGAGATCCATTCTTGCAGATGATTTCAAAAAATACAGAATAATAAAAGATGAAGTCATAAAACTGAAAGAAGATTTCGGAGATAAAAGAAAAACTGAAATAAAAGATGCAAGGATAGAAATAGGTATAGAAGACTTAATAAAAGACGAAGATGTTGTCGTTACTCTGACTGAAAAGGGATATGTAAAAAGAACGACAGCAGACACATATCATTCCCAGAGACGGGGAGGTGTGGGAGTAAGTGCTACGAATACCGTTGAAGACGATGTTATAAAGGATATGTACATAGCTAAAAACCTTGATACCCTCCTTATATTTACTACGAAAGGTAAAGTTTTCAGCATGAAAGTCTATGAAATTCCTGAGGCGGGAAAACAGGCAAGAGGTAAACTGATAAGTAATCTTATTAAACTGTCCGAAGATGAAAAGGTAAGTACGGTAATAAGGGTCAGAGAATTTGAAAAAGATAAGACGCTGTTCTTTATAACGAAAGACGGAGTAGTAAAGAAAACGGAACTTACACTTTTTGCAAATATAAATAAGACAGGAATAAGAGCACTGACTTTACGTGAAGAAGATGAGCTGAAATTTGTCGGACTTACAAGCGGAAGTAGTAAAGATGAAATATTTATTGCTACAAGAAACGGTATTTCCATAAGATTCTGTGAAGAAGATGTAAGAAGTATGGGAAGAAGTGCCGCAGGGGTCAAAGGTATAACATTAAGAGACGGTGATTATGTCGTTGCCGCAGTTATAATAACTCCGTCCATGAAAGAGGAAAACAGAAAATTGAGTGTTATGACAATAACAGAAGAAGGATACGGAAAAAGAACGGATCTCAACGAATATAAAGTTCAGACAAGAGGCGGAAAAGGAATCATAAATTTAAAAATCAGTGAAAAAACAGGAAAAATAGTTGATGTTAAAATAGTGGACAATACAACGGAAATAATGCTTATAACTTCCGAAGGGACTTTAATAAGAACAAAAGTGGACACAGTTTCCGTAATAGGAAGATCCACATCAGGAGTAAGAATTATGAAAGTAAGGAATGAGGAAAAAGTTGCTTCCACAGTTAAAATAGCTGAAAATCCTGAAACTGAAGAAGAAACCGAATAAAAATATATTTAAAAATGACAAAACCATTTTTAAAAATATATAAAATAATAAAAGGGAGTGATTCTTATGTTGTTAAAGAAAGCTTTGTTTTTAGTTTCATCTGAAAATGAAATTGAACCGTTGCTCGAATTCGGAAAAGTATTCAAAGGAAAGTACAATGTCGAAATAGACGCATTATATGTGAAAGACATTCTGAAATATGAAATATTTCCTGTAACAATAGAAGGAATAGGGTTAAATATAGGAGCAAATTATGCTTTTAAAGAATATAAGGAACTTGAGGAGAAAAGTTTTAAAGCCGTAAAGGAAAAAATGGGACGGGAATTTTCCGAAGTATATTCCAAAGACGGTGAAACAGTAGAAGTTGCCCTTGATGAATTAAAAAAATATGATCTGCTTGTAGTAGTTAAAAATGAAAAGGTAAGTCCGTACTTAAAAGAACTTTTAAGAAGTAATTTTAAACCTCTTATTATTCTTCCGAATATTGAAAAGTTTTCTCTTGATAATATAGTACTACTTGATGACGGAGCTTATAATGCCAATAAAACATTATTTACCTTCTTTTATATGTTTGATGAGCAGAAAATAGACGTTTTAAGAGTAAACGTAAATTCGGAAGATAATCTGAAGGAAAGATTCGGAGATAATTATAATCTTATTGAAAAAACGGGAGAAACTTTTAAAACGATAATGGAAGAATCTGAAAAATATGACTTTATTTTAATGGGAGATCTGAGATATACTGTTATGGTTGAGAGAATTACCGGAAAATTGGGAATAAGACTTCTTGAAAATCTGAATAAACCTATATTTATAGTATAGAAAGGAGTTACATGAAAATACTTATCTGTTCTGACAGTCACACAAGACTTGAGTATTTCCAGAAAGCAATAGAAAAGGAAAATCCCGAACTTGTTATTTTTGCAGGAGATCACAGTACCGATGCCATTGACATGTCTCTTGTATATGATAAAATACCTTTCAGGATAGTGAGAGGAAATACGGATTATTATGACAGAGAAACGAAAGATACTGAAATTTTTGAAATTAACGGAAAAAAAATACTGCTGACACATGGACATCTTTTCGGGGTAAAAGGAAATTTAAACGAGCTTGAGAAAAAAGCTCTTTCCGAAAATGCCGATATATGTATATACGGGCATACTCATATAGAATATATGAAAGAAAAGGACGGGATAATATATCTGAATCCCGGAGCATTACAGGATAAAAAATATGTAATTTATGACGGAAGAAAATTTGAACAGAAAATATTGAAATAGTTTATTATGAAATGAGTTTTAGTATGTAATTTTTAAACGGGAAAATAAAAATAGTAATAAAAGGATTAACAGGGAGGAAAATTGAGTATTCAAAAATTAATTGAGTAAGAGGTAAGTTATGAATACTGAATTTGATGAAAAACAGGAAACATCAATTTTTGATGAAATATATAAAGTTCTGTTAAACGGGATATTTCCTTCAAGTAAATCTGTAGATATAATTGCAAATGATTATCTGCAAAAAAATGAAACAGTTGAAAAGGCTGCTAAAGAACTGATTAAATCTGAAATTCTTAAATATGGATTTTGGAGTTTTATCGTAGGGATAAACGGAATGATCTCCTTTCCTATTACAATTTTTCTTAATTTAGGAATAGTGTTCTATATTCAACTGAGAATGATAGGAGCAGTTGCCCATATGGGAGGATTTGACATTAAGTCTGATCAGGTACGGACAATGTTTTATGTTTGTTTAGCCATAAGTGGAGTGTCTGATATATTAAAACTTACCGGAATTAATGCAGGCTCAAAAATTTTAAAAGCAGCTATAAATAAAATTTCGGGGAAAACATTGACATTAATAAATCGGAAAGCAGGATTCAGGCTACTGACAAAATTCGGAACTAAAGGAGTTATCAATCTGGGAGCTCTTATTCCGATAGTTGGAGGTATTATCGGAGGAGTAACCGATATTATATTAACTGTAATAATTGCAAAGAATGCTTATAATGTTTTTATAAAAAAAGGATCGGCAATAAACAAAGTGTGCAGATAATTTAAATTGATAAAAATATTTTATAACTGCAATGAAAGAATATTTAATAAAGTGAGAAAAGCATAACGAAATTAAGATTATTTCATAAGACAGGAAAATAAATCGAATATATTATTTCATTATTTTTACAAAATTGACGGGATATGGTAATTTATTGTTTTAAAACATAGATTACTTACAGTCGGAAAATTATTTTTGATTTATGGCACGGTTCTATGTAATATAAAAAGTCGGAATTTATTAATTTGTTTAAAAAATTAAATATTCCGATTTTTTATTTATACGGTTTATTGCTGAAATAAAGGCTCTTTAAATATTATTTTCCTTTCAGAATGTCTGTACTCAGTATTCAGTCCGTAGGGCAAAATACAACGGGGATAGGCATGACCGAAATTAACATTATAAAGTATGGGAAGTTCAGTATTGTCAATTACTTCACATAAAATTTTTTTATATTCCTCGTAATAAACTTCATCTTGAGGTTTTCCTGATATTATTCCGTTTATTACATTGAAAATTCCTTTTTCTTTGAATGTTTCAAGCATTTTACGATATTCTTCGGGAGACGGCTTTCCTTCGGCAGTTTCTATAAATAATATTTTTCCTTTCCATTCTTCTTCAGACGGAAAAATTTTATATTTTTCACAAATTTCCTTCTGTTCGCTGAACCTGTCTCCTACTATAATATTGTAAAGGGATTCCAGACAGCCTCCGAGTAATTGTCCGTTAAAAGTTTCTTTTCCCTGAAGGAGTTCAAATCCTCGAGTTTCCTTATGGGATATTCTCGGCATTCCTAAAGATTTTTTTGAAAAATCCCTTCTTTCTTCATACCATGTATCGCTTGAAGTTATTTCATTTAAAAGGCTTCCTGAATAAATATCCCAGTATTTTTCCGTATAAGGTAAAAGTTCGTTATCAAGCTCGGCTATATCAGTTAAAAAAGAAGGTCCGTAAAAACTCTGCATGCCTAAACGGTGAAACATGAGATGATGAACTGTAGTATCTGAAAAGCCTGTAAATATTTTAGGTTTTTCCTTTACAGCTTTAATAAAATCCCTGTCTTCCATAAGATAAGGGAAAATTTTATAGCCGTCAAGTCCTCCTATGGCACACAAAACAGCTTTAATTTCAGGATTTTCAAAAGCATATTTTAAATCTTCAGCTCTTTTTTCAGGGTATTCTTCAATATATTTAATTCCTTTCAGGGCATTAGGAGTAAAAACAACTTTAAATCCCATTTTTTCCAGTCTTTCAGTTCCGAGTAACAGTTGATGTGAACAGAAACTTTCTCCGAGAACACCCCTCGATAGGCTGATTACGGCAATAGTATCGCCTTTT
>JAUNKI010000064.1 GCA_030532815.1 Leptotrichiaceae bacterium | reverse complement strand
AAAAAGCATGAAAAAAGTTGGAATCCAAAACCTACTAAATATATAATCAAAAAAATACCCTGATATTTTTTATAAGTATATCAGAGTATTTATTTTCAACTATCTTTTACGTCTGTTTTTTCTTTCCAGTTCCCTTCGTTCTCTTCTTGACATAGGTCTTTTAGCATTCTGTCTATCCTGTGAAGTGATTTCTCCGTCATTTTCATCTAAAGTATCATGTTCATATTTAACATTTTTTACTTCTTCGTGTTTCAGGTTTCCTGTTTCTTCTTCACCCTTAATTCTTAATTTCAATATAAACGAGCTTGTTTCTCTTTTTATTGCATCTATCATTTCATTATAAATATCAAATCCTACTATCTTATAATCATTAATCGGATTTCTCTGACCGTAGGATCTCAATCTTATTCCTTCTCTCAATTCAGTCAGATCTTTTAAATGCTGTCTCCATTTCTGATCAAGAACTTCAAGCATTATATATCTTTCAATTTTTCTGAATGTTTCTTCACCTACAAGCTGCTCTTTTAAATTGTATCTTTCGGCTAAGTCATTATACACAGTATCAATTATGGTATCTTTGTCGGAATTTTTCAAATCTTCGGATAATTCATAATCAAAAATTTCCTTAAATTTATCTTCAAGCAGATTAATATCTCTTATTTCACCTATAATCGCCATATTTACCGTATCTTCTACAGTTTCTCTCATCATGTCAAGTATGAGTTCTTTCAATTCCTCATTTTTAAGTACCTGATCTCTTTGAGTATAAATTACTTCCCTCTGTTTATTATTTACATCATCATATTCAATCAGACTTTTTCTTGATGAAAAGTTTCTGCTTTCTATTCTTTTTTGAGCGTTTTCCACAACTTTTGTAATCTGTTTATGTCTTATCTCCTCGTCCTCATCAAGTTTCAGGAATTTCATCATTGACTTAAGTCTGTCACCGCCGAAAAGTCTCATCAGATCATCTTCGGCAGACAAATAAAATTCCGAAGTTCCGGGATCTCCCTGTCTTCCCGCACGTCCTCTCAACTGATTGTCTATACGTCTGCTTTCGTGTCTTTCCGTCCCCAGTATAAACAGTCCCCCCGCTTCCAGAACCTTTTTCTTGTTTTCTTCACAGTCCCTTGCATAGGCACTGTAAGCTTCCTTATATTCTTCAGTACCTTTCTCGGCAACTTTCAGTGCAAATGATTCAGGATCTCCTCCGAGCTTTATATCCGTACCTCTTCCTGCCATATTTGTCGCAATGGTAACTGTCTGAAATCTACCTGCCTGAGATATTATCTCAGCTTCTCTTGCATGATGTTTCGCATTTAATATTTCATGAGGAATTTTTTCCTTTTTCAGCAGTGCCGACACGTCTTCCGAATGTTCTATGGAAGCTGTTCCCACAAGTACGGGCTGTCCTTTAGTATAAAGTTCCTTTATTTTTCTGGCAATAGCCTTATATTTTGCAGCTTTTGTCATATATATTACATCTGCCAGATCCTGTCTTATAACAGGTCTGTTTGTAGGAACTTCTATAACTCTCAGCTTATATATCTGTTTAAATTCCTCTTCTTCGGTTTTTGCAGTACCCGTCATTCCCGACAGTTTATTATACATTCTGAAATAATTCTGTAAAGTAATCGTCGCAAGAGTCTGATTTTCCCCTGCCACTTCAAGTTTTTCCTTAGCTTCTATCGCCTGATGAAGTCCGTCAGAGTATCTTCTTCCTTCCATCAGTCTTCCTGTAAATTCGTCGACGATGATTACTTCTCCGTCATCATTTATAATATAGTCCCTATCCAGCTTAAATAATTCCTTCGCTTTTAAAGCCTGTGTCAGAAAATGAGTAAGTTCCACATTTTCAGGTGAATAAAGATTATCAATTTTCAATATTTTTTCTACATTTTTGATACCTTTATCCGTAATTGTAACTGTATGGGATTTTTCGTCCACTTCGTAATCTTCCCAATCTTCATCGGGAATTACTGTATTTTTTTTATCTTTTATTTCTTCAGTTTTGTAACTTCTTTTTAGTCTTACGGCCACATCTGCAAATGTATTATACCACTCTGTAGTTTCTTCGGCTGCACCTGAAATTATTAACGGAGTTCTCGCTTCATCTATTAAAATCGAATCTATTTCATCGACAATGGCATAGTTATGCCCTCTCTGTACCTTATCTTCCATGTCTCCGACCATATTATCCCTCAGATAGTCAAATCCGAATTCATTGTTTGTCCCGTATGTTATGTCCGAGTCATAAGCTCTTTTTCTCTGCTGGTTAGATATATTTGCAATTATTACTCCTGATGTAAGACCGAGAAAATCATATATTTCTCCCATTGTATCTCTGTCTCTTTTTGCCAGATAATCGTTTACCGTTACTACATGAACTCCTTTTCCCGTAAGAGCATTCAGGTAAATAGGCAATGTCGACATAAGAGTCTTTCCTTCTCCTGTTTTCATTTCTGCAATTCTTCCGTTGTGGAGTATCATTCCTCCGATTAGCTGGACATCATATATTCTCATTCCCGTCAGCCTTTTAGCCGCTTCCCTGACTGTAGCAAAGGCTTCGACAAGCAAATCATCAAGAGTTTCGCCTTTTTCTATTCTTTTCCTGAATTCATTCGTTTTATTTTTCAGTTCATCATCTGTTAATTTTTCAAATTCAGGTTCTATGTCATTTATATGCTCCACCATTTTTTTCATTTTTTTTATTTCACGTTCATCGGCAGTTCCGAATATTTTTTTTCCCAATTGTTTTAACATTTCTGTAATAATGTGCTTGTCGCACATCTCCTCTCTTTATAGTTTTATTATATAATTTTGAAATAAAAAATTTTTATTCAATTAATTTTAAATTATTTTCGGAATTTTTCAAAGTTTTTATACTTAAAATTTCTTCTTTTTCTCTCCTGTTCATATTTTTTTCAGGAAAAAATACGAATGATTTTAAAATTTCATATTTATTTCTGACAAAATATTTGTTTCCCCCTGATTTTTTTTCTTTTTTCTTAAGTTTTCCGATACGTTTCAGTTCTTTTTTCAAATGTCTGTTATGTTTTATGCTTTCAATTCTGTTTACTTCGGTTATCAGCTGCTTTATATCCTCATAGCTTAAATTATTTTCATTTACAAGAATATTCAGCTGTCTGTTAAAACTTGCCGTTCCTAAAAGACTTGAACAGCTCATTACAAAAACAAAACATGTTATAATAAAAACAATTTTTTTATTCTTTTTCATTTTATATTTTCTCCACTGACTTTTATTTACCTGTATAATGTTGCTGAATATTATATCATTATTTTTCTTTAATGTCTATGACGGAGAATTTTAAATTTTTAATGAATATACAAATGCCGAATTTAACCTGTTTTCTTATTCTCTATTACTTTTATCTCCTTATTTTTTCCTATAATAACGGACATTGCAATCATTCCCAATCCTGAAAGTACAAGTAAAAAACCTGTTCCTCTTCCTTTTCCTATACCAATTAACATTCCGATATTATCCGATAAAATTCCGTTATCCGAAAACATAGGTTCAAACACATAATCAGCTAAAATACCTGAAATTAAAAAGGCTGTAACTGATCCTGCCTGAGTAAGAAAACTTATTATTCCCCATATTCTCCCTTGAAGATTATCGGGAACACTTATCCGTACAAGGACGTCCGCACAGGTATTCATAAACGGGAGAGTCATAAAAAACAGAAAAGTGAATATCCCGATAATAAGCAAATTTGTACTGATTCCTGAAGCTGACATAAAAATTCCACATAAAATTCCTGCAACAGAGAGAATTTCCGCATATTTTTTCCTAATTCCCTTAAAACTAATCCGCAAACTTCCTCCTAGCATACCAAAAGCACATACAGACTCCATAATTCCTGCTGTTTTTATACTGCTCAGAGAAAGTATCAGAGGTCTCAAGAGAACCTGCACCATTCCTATAAAAAAACAGACAAAAAACATAATATTTACTAAAAAATATATCCCCTTATTACGGATAATAACTGAAATTCCCTCTTTCATAAGGTAGATAAAATTATCCCCGCTGCAACTGTCTGTTCTGCCGATATATTTTTTTACTGAAACAATTATGAAACAGGTAATAATAAATGTCATAATATCAAATAGAAGTATAACTCTAATATCCGTCATTGAAAGAATAAATCCTGCAAGAGCGGGAGCAATGAGATATTTTGCATTTTCTGCCATCTGAACAAGACCGCTTGCTCTGTCATATTCCCTTTTAGGCAGAACATCTGTAACAGTAGCTTTATATGACGGTTCTAAAACAGCTGTAAAAACGGAACTGAAACCGATACCGATAAAAATCGGAAACAGACTTTCATTTCCGGTCTGAATATTCCAGAAAATATATGCAATTCCTAATCCTGAAAGAAAATCTCCTATAATCATAAGTATTCTTCTGTCATATCTGTCCGCCAAAATTCCTCCCACGGGACTTAAAATAATATTAGGAACATATGCAAGCAGCATGATAAGAGACACATAGCTTACACGCCCCGTTTTTTCATATATATAGGCGGATAATGCAAAAGACGTCATACCGCTCCCTATATTTGAAATAAGTTCACCTATCCATAATTTTAGAAAATGTTTCATATTTTCCCCTTTCCTGCCTATTTTTCCATTTCCAATCCGATTATCGATTATATGTTATACAAATCTAAAAAGTATAAAAAAGTTCTATCTATAAGAGGCTGTCTCATAAGATCTAAAAACATATTCAATCATAAACTTTATATATTTTCTATTTTTATAAAATCAGTAAAAATAATATTTTTTAGTTTTTAAAAATATATAATATTTATAATTAGAAAATTGTTTTTGACTTATGAAACAGTCCCGTATTTTTTTATTCTCTTTAAAAATTCTCCTTCTTCTGCGGAAAGTATTTTTTCCAGTAAGGAAATCATCCCTCTGAAGAGTTCCTGCCTTTCATCGGTTCTGATATCAAACATTTCCTCATCTGTCAAAGTTATAACCGAAGATAGGAAAATCTGCATGTACTGTTTCGGATAAGGACATGAAAACACTCCTTTTTCTATTCCCTCTTCTACAACTGCCGTAAGGAGAGGAGTCAGACTTGATATTGATGAAATAAGAGACTTCTGATGCATCAGTACATTTTCGGGTTTATGAAGATTCGATAAAATCTGATTTCCCGTAATCTGCTCTATGTTCATGGAAAAGAATATTTCAAGCAGCTTTTCCTGAGGTGTAAGAGATGAATTTTTAACGATTTCTTCCGCTTTTTTCATGATTTTTGAAGTAAATTTGTATATTACCGCATCAAGAACTTCTTCTTTCGTTTTAAAATAATAATAAAAAGTTCCTTTGGCTATTCCCACAGTTCCGATTATTTCATTTACACTGCATTTTTCATATCCTTTTCTCATAAACATTTCAGCTGCAATATCCGTGATTTCACTTTTTCTTTCATCATATTCTTTTACGTTTCTAATTTTTTTGCTTTTTTTATTCATTTTTTCTCTCCTAAACTTTTATCGACCAACGGTCTATAAATAAAATATAATATTTTAAATACTATGTCAAGAAAAACTTTCTGAATTTTTATTCATATATTTTATTTTTTATACATTTTATCTAATAAAATTAGCACTTTAAAAACAGTACAAGTAAATATTTTGAAAATCTTACATCTTTGTTTGATATTTACCTCCATATTTGAATTAAATATTTTTTTCTGCGGTATTTAATTGTGTTCCTGTATATAAAAATTTATTTGAAAAATATATATAAATTATGTTATAATAAACGGCTGATTAAAAAAGTACAAATATAAATAATACCGTTTTCAGCTGTTATTTAGATTTAAAAACAGTAAAAACACTGTAAATATATATGAAAATATTAAAGATGTTTGGGATAATCCATCTGTAAAAAAAACCTTTTGGGATACGTATGTCCGGCAAAAGGATATACGTATTTTTATATTTATGGTAATATTGACCGAAAGTACTTATGAAACATCAGTCAAAATTTTATAAAAAAATTCATAATTATACAATACAGGAGGAAAAATGCTTGAATTATTTAAAACGTTCCGTTTCGGAATAAACGAACTTTTATGGATCGGATATCTGATATTCAATTTTACTGCTATTATACTGGCTTACAGATTTTGGGGAAAAATAGGATTGTTCGCTTTAGTCCCTTTATCCATAGTTCTTGCAAATATACAGGTCGTTAAAATGATGAATTTATTCGGAGTTGAGACTACAATGGGAAATATCGCTTTCGGAGGAGTATTTTTAATATCCGACATACTTTCCGAAAATGAAGGTAAGAAGTATGCAAAAAAAGTCGTGTCAATAGGCTTCATTTCAATGATATTTTCAACTATAGTCATGCAGATAGCTTTAAAAATAGAAGCCGGATCAGGCGACACAATGCAGGGACATTTAAGTCAGATTTTCGGATTACTTCCCCAGATAGCTTTAGGAAGCATTTTAGGTTTCATCGCTTCACAGGCTTTTGATATATGGGCTTACCAGATAATAAAAAAAATAAAACCCGAATATAAGGATATATGGATTAGAAATAATGCAAGTACAATGATAAGCCAGATTATAGACAATATGATATTTACATTTATTGCATTCTGGGGAACATATTCGGTAAAACAGATGATAGTAATAGTATTTTCCACATATTTCCTGAAATTATTTATTGCCTTTATGGACACCCCTTTCGTTTATATAGCTACACTATGGAAAAAACAGGGAAAAATAAAGGAGCTGGGAACGGAAAATGAATAGATACAGTGTAATAACCGAAAAAAATCCGAGAGAAATCGTATTATTGAAAGGATATAAATGTGCTTACGGAAAGTGTGCATTCTGTAATTATATACTGGATAATACCGATGATGAAGAGGAAATGGAAAAAATAAATTTTGAAGTATTGGAAAATATAACAGGAGAAACAGGTGTTCTGGAAATTATAAATTCCGGCTCGGTATTTGAGCTGAGTAAAAATACTTTAAAAAAAATAAGGGAAATATGCGATACCAAAAATATAAAAATTATTTATTTTGAAGCATATTTCGGTTATTTAAAAAGATTAAACGAAATAAGGGAATTATTTAAAAATCAGGAAGTAAGGTTTATAATAGGAATTGAAACATTTGATAATTATTATAGGACACAGATATTGAAAAAAAACTTCATATTAAACGACACTGTCCTAAAACAGCTGAAAACAGAATATCAGACCGTACTGTTAATGATTTGTACTCAGGGGCAGACAAAAGAACAGATACTGTACGATATAGAGCAGGCAAGAAAGAATTTTAAAGAAACAGTAATAAGTATATTTATAAATAACGGCACTGAAATTAAAAGAGATGAAAAACTCGTCCGATGGTTTCTAAAGGAAATTTTTCCTGCATTAAATAAAGAAAAAAACATTGAAATATTGGTGGATAATAAAGATTTCGGAGTATATGTCCAGTAATTGCTGTAAATTTAATTTGTTTTATAAAGCAAATCAGATTTTTAAATATTGTAAATATTGACTGTCATTCTCCAAAACTTTTTCTTTAAATATTTCAACGATAAAAATAAAGTTTGAAAAATAAAAAAATCAGGGTATACTCTTAATAACGAATATGTACAGTTTAAAGCTAAATAATTAAGGAGATGATTTAATGAATGTAAAATTACAGACAAAGTACGATTTGTACATTGACGGAAAGTGGATACCCTCATCTGACGGAGGAATTCTTCCGGTAATCAATCCTGCTACTGGAGAAAAACTTACGGATATTTCCGAGGCTACGGCTCAGGATGTGGACAGTGCCGTAAAATCAGCACAGAAAGCTTTTGAAACTTGGAAAAACACATCTCTTGCAGAAAGACAGAATATTTTATTAAAAATAGCCGATATCATTGAACAGAATAAGGAATATCTGGCAACTGTGGAAACATTGGACAACGGAAAACCTATCCGTGAAACAATGGCAGCCGATATACCTCTCGGAGCGGATCATTTCCGTTATTTTGCAGGGGCTATCCGTACAGAAGAAGGCAGTGCAAATATACTTGACGGAAATACAATGAATATCATTCTTAGAGAACCTATAGGAGTTGTAGGGCAGATTATCCCTTGGAATTTTCCGTTTCTCATGGCAGCATGGAAATTGGCACCGGCATTGGCGGCAGGATGTACGGTAGTTCTTAAGCCCTCAAGTCATACTTCTCTGTCTGTGCTGGAACTCATGAGACTTATAGGAGATGCAGTTCCTGCAGGAGTGATTAATATTATTACCGGAAGCGGTTCAAAATCCGGTGACTGTATGCTGAAACATAAAGGATTTAAAAAACTCGCCTTTACAGGATCAACAGCAGTGGGACAGGACGTATATTCGGCAGCATGCTCACATATGATACCTGCGACATTGGAATTGGGCGGAAAATCCGCAAACATATTCTTTGATGACTGTAACTGGGATATTGCTATGGAAGGAGCACAATTAGGTATTCTGTTCAATCAGGGACAGGTATGCTCGGCAGGTTCACGTATATTTGTACAGGATACTATTTACGATAAATTTGTAAATTCACTTGCAAAAATATTTGATAAAGTAAAAGTCGGAAATCCTCTTAATCCCGACACTCAAATGGGGTCTCTGATTTATGAAAAACACTTAAAGGATGTCCTTAATTATGTGGAAATAGGTAAAAAAGAAGGAGCACATCTGATAACAGGGGGATATCGTTTGGAAGACGATGAACACAAAAACGGATTTTATATAAAACCTGCTATTTTTGCAGATGTTACTAATGATATGAAAATAGCACAGGAAGAAATTTTCGGACCTGTTGTCACAATTCAAAAATTTCATACTGAAGAAGAAGTGATAAAACTGGCTAATGACAGCATATACGGACTTGGCGGAGGTCTTTTTACCCGTGATCTGAACCGTGCAGTCCGTGTTTCAAGGGCAATAGAAACAGGACGTATGTGGGTAAACACTTATAATATCTTTCCAGCAGGAGCACCTTTCGGAGGATATAAGCAGTCAGGAATAGGACGTGAAACTCATAAAGTCATACTTGAACATTATACACAAATGAAAAACATTATTATAAATTTAAATGAAAAACCTATCGGATTATATGAAACAGAATAAAAAAATAAAGGCTGTAACAGCCTTTATTTTTTTATTTATGCAACTTTATAATTTTTTCATCGGGATTACTGCCGTATTCAGAAAAAACAATTTTAAGCTAAATCGTTTTCCCTTCAAAAAAGGTTTGGTACCATTACTTTATAATTATTGTCTTTTACTCTTATTTATGTTATCATATATTAAAAACATTAAAATTTAAAATTGGCAAAGAGGTGCAAAAAAATGGCAAAAAAATTCAAATTCAATATTATAAAAACAATAATTACATTGGCATGCCTGATTATTCTTGCTACTATCGGAAAAGAAGTATTTTTCAGACATTTTTTCAATAAAAGGCATACCGTCATACCTAATGTCGTAAACCTTCATGAAAAAGATGCACTGAAATATTTAAAGGAAGCAGGGCTGAAAGTAAAAATTATTAATTCAAAAACTGAAAAAGTTCCTCTTGATACAGTATTTATACAATTTCCTTTAGCAGGAAAAGAAGTAAAGGTAAACAGAACTGTACAAATATGGGTAAATAACGGCGAAGGACAGGAAGTTCCCAATCTTGTAGGTCTTGAACTGCTGGAAGCACGTTCTCTTCTACAGGGACAGAACATCCAAATTGAAAAAATAGATTATCAGCCTTCCAATCAGAAATACAATACAATTATCGGAGTTTATCCGAGACCCGGAACAAAACTGGAAATTAATCAGAAAATTTCCATACTCGTATCATCACAAAAAATTCTTGATGCATCAATAATGCCTAATCTTATTGGTCTTGACATAAATGATGCGAAAGTACTCCTTGCACAAATAGGACTTACATTGGGAGGAACATCAAAAGGAGAAGATCCCACATTACCTGTAAATGCTATTATATCTACTTCACCTGCACCCGGAGCAAAAATATCCAAAGGTCAGAAAATTTCCATTGTAATTAATACGGGAGTAAAAGTAGAGCCTACAGGACCGTCTGTTGAAGAAATTATAAATCAGACTAATCAGGACCTGAACAATCAGGAAATTGAAAATATTATAAACGATACTCTCAACAAAATTGAAAAACGTGATAATCCAGGAAATAATCAGAACAATGACGGAAATCAGCAGCAAAACAATCAGAAAAAACCTGAAAATACAAATGAGGAAGTTGAAAGAACCTCAAATGACAATTAATATCGGAGGTAAAATTTATTAAAGGTAAAGTTATAAGAAAAATAAAAGGTTTTTATTATGTATTAGATGAAAACTGTAAAAATTTCAAAGAAGAAAACATATACGAGTGTAAACTGAGAGGTTCATTAAAAGTAAAAAATGACAAGTTCAACTGTATTATAGGAGATATTGTCGAATTTGACGAAAATGAAAAAGTAATAACTGAAATTTATGACAGGAAAAATTTTCTTCATAGACCGTTATTATCAAATATCGATTTTATCGGAATTCTTTTTTCAGTTGTTTCTCCGAATTTTGATTTTACA
>JAUNKI010000063.1 GCA_030532815.1 Leptotrichiaceae bacterium | reverse complement strand
TAATGGCAATAGAAATACACACTTAAATTACAAGTGAAATCCCAACATTCAAATTATTTCAACGAAAAAGATACGGGAATGAACGTTAAGAAAAATCACTGTCTGAGCGAAGCGAGTTTGTGATTTTTTAGCGAATGGAGTATTTTTGAGTTTAGAAATAATTTGTGTTGGCAGTTTTTTGTCAAACTTTTTTTCAAAAAAGTTTGGAGGGTATGAAAATGAAGTCTCACAGAGAAAAAGCAGAATAAAAAGAAAGGAGTTAGGATATGCCGAATTTAAAAAGAAAAAAACTGAAAAGTATTTTTACAATATTTTTTACAGTTATAACTATTTTTATTTTTAAAACGGACATTTTAAATGCCGAAGCCATAAAAAATTATAACGTTGTAATTCAGATAAATAAAGATGCAACATTATCTGTAAACGAAATAATAGATTATGAACTTGAAGGATGGAAACACGGTATTTACAGAGATATTCCATTGAGAAGTAAAAAAAGCGGATTGGACATAAACAAATCCTTTGTCAAAATGAATTCGATTACCAGAAACGGAAGTCCTGAAGAATATTCCGTCCGAAATTTTTCCGAAGGAATAAGATACAGAGTAGGTTCAGCTGATAAATATGTAAGTGAAGGTGTTAATAGGTATGAATTTAATTATATCATTTATAATGCGGTATTTAAAAAAGACGGTATATATCAGATATATTACAATGCCATAGGACAATTTTGGCGGGTTCCCATTGAAAAGGCACATGTAACTGTAAAATTTTCCGACGATTTGAAAATAGAAAAAAATGAAATTTCAAAACTTGAAATAAATACGGGAAGTTACGGAGAAAATCTTGATAATTATATTGTATCTGAAAATAGTGGAGAAATTAATATTACTACAAAAGAAACACTCGATCCCGACAATGGACTTACATTTTTATTAAATTTAAAAACCGAAAAAATAAATCCTGTATTTTCGGATAGACTGAAACTTATATATTATACTAATCCGATACTTATTATAGGTCCTGTTTTACTTTTCTTTCTCACTGTGTATGCTTTTGCAACATGGATGCTTTTCGGAAGAGATCCGGCAGGAAAAGCTGTAATTCCTGAATTTAATGTGCCTAAAGACATGTCAGCCATGTTTGCGGCATACATAAACGGAGTAAGAGATCCGAAGGAAATATTAAATGTGGGAACATTTTCATTACTGTCAAAAGGATTTATAATTGCTGAAGATGTAAAAGGTGACGGAAAAAATGTGAAATATACTAAAGCTGATGTGTTAAAAGACGAAAACAGCAGACTGTATCAGGAAGAAAAAAGACTTTTAGACGTACTGTCTCCAAATGAAAACAATATTTTCAGTAATGGAGAAGCACTGTATAAAGCAGGAAATATGATTTTAAAGGATTTAAGTGATAGATACAATAGTATAATTTATAAGCATAATTACGGATTTTTAGTTCCATTTTTTCTTACAATACCCGTATTTTTAGTTTTAATGTTCAAAGGAGAAGGAATAAATCCGTCTGATATATTGTCATTCATAGTGATATTTTATGTAGCAGGCGTATTTATTTCCATATTAAGTTCCATATTGAAATCAATGGGGAAAATTCCGTTAATGGCGGGAATATGCGGGATAATACTCATAATATTCTTAAGTACGGGAGTAGAATTTTTCGTATTTTCAATATATTTTATAGTACTGCTGTTAGGTTATGGGAAATTAATAGGAAAATACACAAATAAAGGTTTAAGAAAAAAAGAGTATCTTAACGGAATGAAAATGTATATAAAAACAGCAGAGGAACATCAGATTAAGAAATTTAATGATGTAGATGAACTGGTAAGTTATTTCAGAAATATTCTCCCTTTTGCAGTAGCACTGGGAGTGAAAAATGAAGCTATAAAGCTGATGAAGAAATCAATAAAATTATATCATTTTGAAGATACGGAACAGTTTATAAACGCAAGAGTGTATGTTCCTTCATATTATAATTACGGACTGACAAGATCACTATCAAATGAATATAACAAAGCACAGGAAAGAATATTTCAGGAGAAATTCAGTTCTTCAAGAGGTTCACACGGCGGAAGCTTCGGCGGAGGTGGATTTTCAGGAGGTGGAGGGTTCTCAGGCGGCGGCTCCGGCGGAGGCGGAGGCGGAAGCTGGTAAAAAGATTTTCTCTGATAAATTGACATTGTTAAATTTCTTTCAGGAAATTAAGTTGTAGCTTAAAATTCAAAATCTATAATATTTTTTAGATTAATGAAGTTATAGTGAAATCAAAATTTTGTTATTTAATTTTGCTATTAGGAGTTTTCAGAATATTTGTTAAAAATCTGTTATTCAGATATGCTTTAATAAAAGGATTCCATTTAAAGTTAATTTTATAAATTATACAGTTTAAACTGTGAAAACAGTATAAAATTAAAAATGATTTGTCATTTTCTGAACAGAAATCAGGATTAATGTTTTATAAGTATAAAAATAGACGGAATTTTAAATTTTTATTGTTTTCATAGTGGGACAGGAATAACGGGTTATAATAAAAGTACATTTTATGAATATCTTTTAATTTGTAAAATAATTTAGAAAAAATAAAAAATACAGATTTTGTAAAATGAGTAGAAATATAGACTTTTTAACGGTTTTATTATTAGAGGAAAAATTAATAAAATTATATGAGTTTAATTTTTATATTATTATAAACAGAGTAATTTCATAATTATAAAATATGGATTAGAAAAGATAACAACTTTTACAATGATTATTAAAAAAAGGGCTGTTTTATAAGTCAAAAATATGTTAAATCATAAACTTTATATATTTTCCGGGGCTGTCTCATAAGATATAAAAACATATTTAATTATAAATTTTATATATTTTTCTATTTTTATAAAATCAGTAAAAATAATATCTTTTAATTTTTAAAAATATATAATACTTATAGTTAGAGAATTATTTTTGACTTATGAGATAGTCCCAGTGTAAATGGAGGTCTATAATTAAAAAAATATATTATTTATAGTTAAAGAACGATTTTTTGATTTGTGGAATAGTCCCGAAACTGTTTTATAAATTGTAGATAAATTGAACCGTAAATTTTATATGCTCTGTATTTTTATAAAATCAGAATAAATAATAGTTTATAATTTAAAAAATATACATTATTTACAGTTTGAAAACTATTTCGGGACTATCGGACAGTTTTAATTTTTATATAAAAAATTATCTGGCATTTGAGCCTGCAATCATACGGACAGTATGACGAGAACCACGCAGTGCAAGGGAAAGTTCAAAAATATTTTCATAAGGGGAAATTCCTGAATGACTTCCGTCTCCTGTATGTTGAATATCCACTCCCGCAATTTTATTCATGAGAGCGATTTCTCTTATAAGTTCTTTTCTTCCACTTTCCTGACTTGTACCGATTGCCGACATGACAAGACAATTTCTCTTTTTTATATATTTTACCGCTTTAATCAGTTCATTTTGTGTAAATCCGGGAACAGTACCTACTGCAGGAATCATAATAATGTCCGCCCCGCTGTTTATAAATTCGTCAATTGTTTCTAAATTGACAATTGCTTCGTCAACTCCTGAACCGTGCATTTTTCCGGCTATTATAAGACCACTGAAATGTTTTTTTGCAAGTTTTACGGCATTGGCAATTTCTTTATTTGTAACTCCTGTGGCAGGATTTCCTGTCAAACATATAAAATCAAAGCCCAGATCATCGGCTTTTTTTAATGAGCTTTCACCTGCTATACGCCCTTCATCTATTAATTCTACAGATTCAAGCATACGGGCTTTGGTATCCACAGGTTCGAGATTTACCCCTACAGGTCTTCCTATAAGTTTTTTTAGGAGTTTCACAGGTTCATCAGTTTCGGGGAGATTCCATATAAAGGGCTTATTTACATTAAAGGTGTTCAGCAGTATGAGATCGGCACCGAAAGCTCTTGCTACTTCACTGTTTGTAATACCGTGTGCAAAAGGTTCCTGTGTAACTATATTTTCAGACAGGACTGTTCTTCCCTCACTTGCCTTTATTGCCAATTTAAGTTCATCCTTAGTCATTTTTTCAAAATCGCTTGCAAAGCAGCTGAGTAATCTTTTGGACATTTTAATCAACCTTTCCGTTACAGTGAAATTAATTTAAAATTAGACGGACTTATTTGACAAATATTATATTTCGGCCGGATTTTAAATATGTTTCATTGTACTGTTTTAAATTTAATGTAAAATTATTATAACATAACGCAATGTAAATTGTATAAAAATTATTAAAAAACCGGAGAATTTCTCTCCGGAGTTTATAAATTATTCAATTGTATTTTATAAGCTTAATGGAGACTATTTTAATTTATTAATAACCTAAATTAAAATCATAACCTACACCGAGAGAAACTCTTCTATAATCAGCTTTGTAATCAGTTTTTCCTACGCTGTATTTTCCTTTGTTTTCTTTGAACATAACATCAACGTTGAAATTGTTGAATTTAACTCCTCCTCCTACACCGTAGTATAAACCGTCTTTTGCATTATTGGTATTTATGGAATATCCAAGATCCCCTTTTACATAAGGTTTTATATTTGAATCAGTATCAAAGTTGTATTTTGCAGTTGCGTATATAGGAACTGAATTGTATAAAGAACCTTTATTATGTTTTAGTTTTTTGTGGAACTGGAATGCTGAGCCTCCTCCCAATTCAAGTCCAGGAATAACTTCATGTCTATATTCGGCTCCTATTTCTCCCGCATTTCCTTTCGCTTTCGTTGAAGATTTTTCAAAATGATATTTTCCTCCTAAGTCCCAAGCTCCTTTAAGTTCGATTTTACTATTTGCAAAAGAAGCAGTTCCTAAGACTAAGAACAGTCCTGTCAATGCTTTTTTCATTTTTCCACCTTTCTTTGTCGTTTAATAACAAAATATTGTAAATTTTTTATATTATAAAGATAAAACAACAGACTCCTGTTTTATCTTTAGAGGAAGTTTACACTCAAAGGCTTATATGCCCGTTAGAATAAAATATATATAATCTTTTCATTTCGGTATAAAAAAATATGAAATATTGTGGTATAATAAATTCACATTAAATAATTTTAATAGGAGGAAATATAGATTTATGTACAATGTTGTAGTAAGTGACTTGGATGGTACATTACTGAATTCAGATCAGGAAGTGTCCGAAATTTCAAAAAAAATTATTAGAAAGTTAATAGAAAAAGGAGTAAAATTTTATATAGCTACAGGAAGAGCTTATCCTGATGCTAAAAATATAATGAAATCCATTGGTATAGAGATACCTCTGATTTCAGCAAACGGAGCTGTTATAAATGATGCAGGAGGAAAGGAAATATACAGGAACAATCTTGATGAAAAGTATAGAGATATAATTTTGGATATAGATTATCTGTCAGTGTCCGATCTGATACATATAAATATTTACAGTGAAAACAGATGGTTTCTGACTGACAAGGAAAGAAAGATAAATCCTTTTGAAGATGAGCCTGAATATACTTATGAAGTAATAACAAAGGAAGAAGCGAAAAAAAAGGACGTTACTAAAATATTTTATATAGGACCTCATAAATCTTTGTTGAAACTTGAAAAAATAATACTTGATAAGACTAACGGAGAAGTAAATATAGCATTTACACATCCTGAATGTCTTGAAATATTCGATATCGGTGTAACCAAGGCAAATGCTATAAAAAAGCTTGGAGAAATTGAAGGATTTTCATTTGAAGATATAGTGGCGTTCGGAGACGGATTTAACGATTATGAAATGCTGAAATCAGTCAAAAAGGGATATATTATGAAAAATGCCCATTATACATTAAAGGCGGCACTGCCTAAGTTGGAAATTGTTTCAAGCAATTCCAGAAACGGAGTTGCAAATAAATTGGCAGAACTGTATAATTTGGAAATAGAAAATTAATATTTTTCTGAAAATTAAAAAATAAAGAGGTGATATAAATGTTCGGAACAGTAAAAAATGAACAGGGAATGTTATTCAGCGGGAATAATTTTAAAGTAGTCAAGAAAATTTTAAAGGAAGGGGAAGCAATTCCTTCACATAATCATGAAAAAGAGAAAATAGTATTTTCAGTTTTAAAAGGGAAAATGGAAATATTTTTAAATGACACGGAAAAACATATTCTTGTGCCGGGAGATATATTGCAGTTTGACGGTGTGAATTTTATAAAAGGAAATGCATTGGAAGCTTCTGAAATAAATATTACTCTTGTAAAAAAATAAATTTTAATTTGTCAGTAAAGAAACTCTTAGAAATGAATGTGGCGGTAAAAAAATATGCATTTTTTTCCGTCATTTTTTTGTGCATATTTTTCCCGAAATTTGCTGCTACTTATTATCGGAGATATTTTTTTCATTTTTCATATCATATGATAAGAATAGAGAGAGTTTTGTAAAGACTGTCTTATTAGATTAAAAATGACTTTCTAATTATAATTATTTATATATTTTAAAAAACTAAAAGATAATATTTTTATTGATTTTATAAAAATAGAAAAATATATAAACTTATGACTGTATATATTTTTATACTTTATGAAACAGTTCCTGTAAATATTACGTATTTTTACTAAATTTTATAAAAAAATAGAAAATATAATCATATGTATTCTCCTATTTTATAAAACAAATTCCGTTTTCTTATTTCATACAAGTTAAAATTATTATTGCCGTCTACCGAATCCATTAAAATATAATTGAAAAATAGTAAAATAAAAAGTAGAGCTAATTTTTATATAATTTAGGGAGAGTTAAAATAATGAATTTGAAAACAGAAATAATTGTAAAAATTCTTTTTACAAAATTTGAAACAGAATAAATTATTAATTAAAAAAAATTAATTTTTTGACTGTTTCGGCTTATTATTTAAAAAATGGGCTTTAATATCGGGCTTTTGTATATGAAAAGGTTTAAAAAATGAATATCCGAAAATAAGAAAAAACTTAAAAAATAATTGTTTTTATTATGTTTATTTGATATAATTACTTCGATAAGGAAAAAATAAGTAATTTATAATGAAATCAAATTTCAAAAAAATAGGAGGTGAAGAAGTATTTTTTTAAAAATAATAGAATATTATGTATAATGAGAAAATTCAAGGAATTTTATAGAAAAGACAATAAAATCATATTTAAAATATAAAAAATAATTTAATATAAAAAAAGGGAGAAGATAGAGAAATGAGAAACATTTTGAAAAAAATGGAAAAAGACTTGAGAGCATTAGCGAAAAGATGTAAAGATGTAAAATATACTAAAGCTTTATTGTTAAGTTTTTTATTAACGGGAACGGCAGCATTTTCAGAAGGTCTCGTATCGCATGAAATTAAGAATACTGAAAATGAAATAAACAGGACAAGAAAAGAACTGAATATATCAATAAAAGATATGAATACAGCGTTTAAACAGGCAAAAAGGGAAAACAATAAATTGTTAAAAAATGCTAATCTTGAATTAATTCAGTTAATGGAACAGGGAGATCAGGTAGTAAAATCTCCATGGAGCTCGTGGCAGTTCGGAATGAACTATTTTTACGGTAACTGGAGAGGGACATATAAAGGCAGAGGAGATAAAGCTGAAAAATATCCTTATGAAGGTGTATTTAAAAGAGGAGAATGGTGGGAAAGAAATGTGTCGCCTGACAGCGTAGCTTATGACAGACTACAGCTGAGTACGGATCCTTCCTCTTCTTTGAGTAATAAGAGAAACGGTCTTAATTACGGGCTTGTTACAACTAAGAATGTAAAAGACGCAGGAGTTCCTTTTATAGTTGAGCCTGTTATAAGTATAATTACTCCGCCGATACCTAATCTGAATATTAATCCTGTAGTAGTAAATCCCAATGTGAAATTTACAATTCCTGATGTTACGACAGTAACATTTAAAGAAGTTGTAGTAGGTAAAGTTGAACCCAATATATTTGAACCTCCTGCTCTTAACGAAGTATCATCAGGGTTTGCACAGGGAGATCCTGTGGGAGTGGATAAGCATTTTAATTACATTATAAGTAACGGAGATGTAAAAATAACGGATCCTGTATTAAAAATAAGAGTTGACGAAGAAAACTACTACAGAGAAGGAGGGTTTGAATTTTCAGGGAAAAATGACTCGCTTCAAAGATTAAATCCTCCCCGTACAGTTGAAGTTACTAAGACAGGGAACGGGATAGGTGTTTTTAATGAACCTTACCTTGTAGGGAAACCTGCAAATTCTCCACAAACTCTCGTAAATGTACTGACGGATTCTTTTAAAATAGACGGAAATATAGAATTCAGAAATAATACATTAAGTCCAGCAACTTCTGATTCATCGGGACTTCGTTCCACCAATACGGTAAGAGTCATAAGTGTAAACCATGCCTACGGAAGAGTTGATAAAACGACGGAATTTAATTTAAACGGAGATGTGACAATATACGGAAGAGACGGATACGGCGATCCGATAGTAGATGTCAGAGGAACAAGAAGATATAACAATAAACCTCATATGACTATCGGGATAGAGCATCAGGCTTACGGTTCAATAGGAGCAAGAGCTATAAATAACGGAACGATGATTTTGTCAAAAGAAAGTGCGAAAGACGGTTCCAAGCTGGCTACAAACTTAGTAGGTATGACTGCCATGATTGAAGATTACAGTGATTTCAGACATGTAACTCCAAATACCGTACCCGGATTTAATGCAAATGCAAATTCCGACAGTCCTTTAGGTTGGTATTTAAGCGGAACTTCTGCAGATAATACAGGCGTTACAGATGTAAACTGGGGAACGAGGAGACAGGCTCCTTGGGAATCTACTCTTGAAAATAGAGGAAAAATAATTGTAAATGCTATAGATAGTATCGGAATGGATTTTGCTCAGTATACTTTTACAGATGATTTGACTAATTACAAACGTAATCTGAATCCGACTGCTTCCCAGGCAAAACTGCCTACAGGAAATCCTTCATATAATAATAAAGGATCCCTGAATGTATATGCGAGAGTCGGAAATATAGAAATCAACAGCGAAGATCCTGCACATATTCCGGGAATACAGGGAAGTTACGGACTCAGAGTGCCGAATATATTTATAAGTTATACTAATTCACATGTTTATTATGATGAAACTGTAATAGACGGTACGGGAGGAAATATAAATGTAAATGGAAGTCATAATGTGGGAACTTCCATATCCAAAATAATTACGGGGTCGGAAAGAGTCCGTAAATATCAGGCGGGAGAACTGACTGCACAGCCTGTTGACGGAAGCAAGCCTTATCTTACGGCGAGACCGGATACGGATCCTATCGGAAATATTTATAAGCTTAATATACTTGTAAACGGAACTGAAAATATAGGTATCCTTAAAAAGTCCGATTATATGGAAGGAACTAAATATTATGGAAATGGATTGTCAAGAGCAAAAAATGATTTTGTAATAACGGACTCCCATGTTGAAAAAATTGATTTCAGTAAGGATGCTAAAGGCGGAGTATTGTTCAGAACGGATAAATACGGAATGGATTTGGCAAAGAACAATTTTACAGTAACAGAAATGGAAAATAGAAACAGAGATGCTTCAGGTAATGATATGTTTAATATAGTAATGCTCGGAAATGGAACGAAAAACAGTGTAACGGCAGGAGCATCAGCCAGTCTGAATCTGGATCCGTCAAAACCTGTAAAAGTTAAAAACAGTATGCCCATAACAATAGGGACAGCAGCAAATACAGGATACAATATGATCGGATTGATGGCGTATAACGGTGCGGAAATAGAAAATAATGCCGATATTACACTGAATACTAAAAACTCGTTAGCATTGGTTATAGACGGAACCGGAACAAGGGGAGCGGCTACAAAAGAAAGTTCGGGATCAAGTAATAACAGTAATATAACAGTAACGGGAGATAATTCCATAGGTGTATACAATAACGGAAGAACTTACCGAATGACGGGAGGTTCAATTTCAACTTCGGGAATTGAAAATGTAGGTATTTATTCTGCAGGAATTCCGATATATGATGCTTTCGGAAATATTACAGGATATTCAAAACTTGCAACTACTTCTTTAAATAACGGAACACTTAAAGTAGACGGAGCCGGAAGTGTAGGTATTTTTGCCAATGGAGGTTCCGATATAGAATTAAATAATATGACAAATATGGAAGTAAAGGAAAATGCTCTGTTATTTTATGGAATAGGTTTTAAAGACACTTCAGGGATAACTGATTATTCTCAGTTAAAATTAAACGGAAATAACAGTGCGACAATCAGAAAAGGCGGAGTCGCCTTTTACCTGAAAGAAAATACATTGAACAATATAAGGGAAAATTCGACTAACGGAAGAATAGATCTTACTCTGGAAGATGATGCAGTTCTGTCGGTAATAGAAGGAACAGGTGGGAATACTCCTTTAAGCACGACACAGTATCTGACAGGAGGATTAGGAAGCGGATTGTTAAAAGGAGCCGAAATAGCTCCAGGTATTTTTATAAATGCAAATTCAGGAAATTACATAAGAACAAAAGCTACAAGAGTTCACCTGATTTTAAACGGGGACTCAAACCTTGATGATCCTGTAGACGTGTATCTGAATTCAGAGTTTTCGTCATCAAGTATAACAGTAGAAGCAGGTAAGACAATATCTGGAACAGGTTCATTGACGGCACCTGCAAAACTTG
>JAUNKI010000062.1 GCA_030532815.1 Leptotrichiaceae bacterium | reverse complement strand
CATTTTTGAGCTTAGCAAAAAAAGCTTACATTTTCCAGTCAATTTCCTCTTTTCCGAGTTCCTTTAATATTTCATTGGCTTTTTTAAAATGTCCGCAACCGAAGAAACCTCTACTTGCAGAAAGGGGGCTCGGATGAGCAGATTCCAGAATATAATGTCTGTCTGTATTTATTAGCCTTTTCTTACTTCTGGCATTATTTCCCCATAATATGAAAATAAGCGGTTCTTCCCTTTCATTGAGATACTCTATTACATTATCGGTAAATATTTCCCAGCCTATTTTTGAATGAGAATTTGCATTTTCGGCAACAACGGTAAGAGCCGTATTTAAAAGCAGCACTCCCTGTTCCGCCCAGGGAACGAGATACCCGTTATTACTCATTTCATATCCGTATTCGGCACTGATTTCCTTATACATATTCTGTAATGACGGAGGCAGCTTAACTCCTTTTTTTACTGAAAAGGCAAGACCGTGTGCCTGATTTACTCCATGATACGGATCCTGACCTAAAAGTACTATTTTACAGTCCTTATAACTTGTGAGCTTAAATGCCGTAAATATTTCATCGGCTTTAGGATATATCTTTTTTGTTCTGTATTCATTTATAAGAAACTTCCTTAACTTCTGATAATACTCCTTGTCAAATTCACCTTCAAAAACTTTATCCCAGTCATTTCCTATATTTACCATATTAATATCCTTTCCTGAAATTCTGCTTGTTCTGAAAATTTCATTATTTTCGGTATTTTATTTTCAATTACAGGTTTATTTTACAATTGCATATTTTACCGTACTTTTATTTTTTCCGTTTGTATAATATTCAAATTGAGACAATTCCTTATTTACTCTTATTTCTTCCTTTGATTTGGGACGGTCTATAAACAGAGAATCCCCTTTTCTGTAAATTTCCGTAATTATAGTGCCTTTTCCGTCTTTTACGGTTATTTTTCCGTTTTCCAAAGTAAAAGTATAATCTATTACTTTATAATCATCGGTTTTTGACCAGACTAATTTGGTGTCACTTACTTTTTTAATATAAAATGCTATATTTACAGGAATCTGAATGAGAACTCCTCTCGCTGCACTATATCTCGTTATTTTATACTCATCAACAGCATTGTGGACTTTTACTCCTGCAACTACAATTCCGAGTGCTTTTACTTCAGCTTTATCCCCTGAAATTCCCTTACGGTAATTAACAAAAAAATCGGAATCATCGTATTTAAAAATTTGAGATTTATCTTTTATTTTTCCTTTTTTATTAGTTTCATATACATAAAAATCACTTTCCAATACATCTGAAAAAAATTCATAAGAATTTATATAAGCTGATCTTGTAGGACTGAAAGAAAGATAATTTCCTACATTCAATTGTGCAAAAAAATCATCCTGACCCTTTTCAGTGCTGAAAAGATTGTAGAAAGGTATTCTTGCCAACGACATTCTTATACTGAATTTTTCAAATTTATTATGATTTTCCGCATTGCTTCCGATAACAATAAAACTCAATAAAAATAATTGTAAAATAAAAACTGCTTTCCTCATAAAAACCTCCTGAGTATTTTTAATATTTTCAATAATTTCATTCTGATAAACATATTAAATATGTTTAATAGTTTAAAAAAATTATATCACTTAACCTAAACTCAGTCAATACTGTTTGACTTTTCTCTCTATTTTCTGGTATAATATAACAAACGTTATTTATTAATCAGGGGATTTCAATGTTCAAGACTATTAAAAAAAATATATTATCCGAAATTATACATAATATTATTTTAAATATTTTTAACCAAATTTTAAAAAATTATTCGACTTCTGTTTTCATGAACGGAAATTTTGTAAATTTTGAAAACATCTGTTCAATTTATAATAAAAATAAAAAAATTTTACTTAATAAAAGTGACAGTTTTTTTAAATTTCTTGATAAACAGATTTCCATTCCGGATTTTGATTTATCTTTTTTTGAAAATATAGATAAAAAATATATGAACTTTCTTGTACGGAAATTTGAACAGCTCTGTTCAAATGATTATATAGGATTTATGACTAATGATGTTCGAAAAAAAGTCATAGAAAAATTTAAAAAAATTATAGACAGTATATTTTTATATACCGCCTTTACAAATATATCGCTAAATTACAGCTCTGTTTCATCAAATATCCGTATTGTGAGAGCCCCTCCCTATTATCGTATATTTAACAGACGATAATATATTGAGGAGGAAATCAAAAATGAAAGAATTAAAAGGAATAAAAATAGGAAAACATTATATTGAAAAACCTATCATCCAAGGTGGAATGGGTGTAGGTCTAAGCTGGGACCAGCTGGCAGGAACAGTTTCAAAAAACGGCGGTCTCGGAACTGTAAGTGCCATTTGTACAGGATATTATCAAAATATGAAATTCGTAAAAAAAACTGTAGACGGAAGACCGTTAGGTACTGAAAACGCTTACAGCAGAGAAGCTTTATTTGAAATTTTCAAAAATGCAAGAAAAATATGTGGAGATAAACCTCTTGCCTGCAATGTCCTTCGTGCAATAAATGATTATGAAAGAGTGGTCAATGATGCTTTGGAAGCAGGAGCCGATATTATAGTAACAGGAGCGGGACTTCCTCTGGAACTTCCCAAATTAACTAAAAATTATCCTGATGTGTCGATTATACCTATTGTGTCATCAGCAAGGGCACTGAAAGTAATATGCAAAAAATGGAAAGCCGAAGGACGTCTGCCTGATGCGGTGATAGTGGAAGGCCCTAAAAGCGGAGGACATCAGGGAGCAAAATATGAAGAACTCTTTTCTCCTGAACATCAGCTTGAGTACGTACTTCCTCTTGTAAAAGAAGAAAGAGACAAATGGGGAGATTTTCCTATAATTGCTGCGGGAGGAATATGGGATTCTGATGATATACAGCAAATGTTGGAGCTCGGTGCAGATGCCGTTCAGCTCGGTACAAGATTTGTGGGAACTTATGAGTGTGATGCCAGCACTGAACTTAAACAGGTTCTTATAAATGCCAATGAAGAAGATATTGTTATAGTCGGCTCTCCGGTGGGATATCCCGGACGTGCTGTAAAAACCGATCTTATTAGAAATCTTATTCCTGACAATAAAAAAATAAAATGTATAAGTAACTGCGTCTTCCCCTGTGGAAAAAGTCAGGGAGCAAGAAAAGTGGGATATTGTATTGCCGACAGTTTGGGAGATGCCTATTTGGGGAAACTTCAGACAGGACTGTTCTTTTCAGGGGCTAACGGATATAAACTTAAGGAAATTGTCCATGTGGAAGATTTAATAAACGAATTAATGAAATAAAAAATGAGGAGTTTTATCCTCATTTTTTCATTTCTTAACTTCTTTTATTTTTCCGTGAAAATTCATTACCGTATATACAACCTTTTTTCAAAAAAACTTCTTCTATTCCTTTTGGAAAAAGATTGGCAAAGTTTTTACAAGGGCTGTCCATAAGGTACAAAAATATATTCCATTATAAATTTATATATTTTTCAGTTTTTATAAAATTGATAAAAATAGTATCTTTAATTTTCAAAAATATATAATACTTATAGTTAGAGAATTATTTTTAACTTAGGATGTGTCTAAAAACTTTGAAAATGATGGATTTTAGCAGATATTTTAAAAACTGCAAAACAGTTCGTAAGTTTTATCGTAATTCTTCCAATTTAAAAAATTAAAAAAGGAATTGAAAATATCTTGGATTTTGAGTTTTTAGACACACTCTATAAGACAGTCCCTACTATTTCTATAAAATTTTTATTCCTTTATCTTTTAATTTATATGCGTATTTCTGAGCTGTACCGTAATCTGTTATAATTACAAGCTGATTTCCGCTTTTTATTAAAGTTTCTCCGTCAGGTATGTATTCTTTACCGTTTGCTCTGACACCCATAATTAGAAGATTTTTGGGCAAGTCCAATTCTTTTATCTTCTTGTTTTCAAATTCGGAATCGGCACCCACATGTATTAAAAGAGTAACAATTTTATTTTCTTCCTTTTTAAATTCCGAATATTCCTCTTTTTCCCCTTCAAACATATTTTCAAATAATATTTCATAAATCGGTTCCAATTTCAGAAACTCCGTTAAAACATATGTTATCGTAACAGTTACAATTAACAGGAATAAATATGAGAAATTTCCGGTCATTTCCAGTATAAGGATAATTCCCGTTATTGGAGCTCTTACTACTGCTGTAAAATAAGCCGCCATTCCGAGAAGCATAAAATGAACTATAAATTCATTTGAAGCTGAAAAATAATTAACTAAAATCAGTCCGTAGGCTTTTCCTATTAAAGCTCCTATTACAAGCATGGGTAAAAATATCCCTCCCGGAAATCCGGTACTGTAACTCATCATCGTATAAAAAAATTTCAGTATTAAAATAACAGTCAATAATTTTAAAGGAATACCCGAATGAAACATACGTTCTATCAGTCCGTGTCCTCCTCCTGTTATATCCTTGAAAAATATACACACTGTATATGAAATAACCATAAAAAAAGATATTTTCACATAACTGTTCAATTTTATATTTTTATATTTCTTCTGAAAATATACTAAAAAGAAGGTAAAAATCTTCCCTGCTATTGTTACAATAACACAGAAAATTCCTGTAACCATAACTGCAAATATCGGAGAAGTATGATCAGGCAGAATAAAATTATGTTCAAAAACCGTCTTTGTCCCTAATATAATCCTTGATACGTAATTGGAAGTTCCGCTCGCCACAAGAACACAAATTAAAAGCAGAGGAGAAAAAAATTTATGCAGTTCCTCCAATGCAAATACGGTTCCTGCAAGAGGAGCATTAAATGCAGCAGACAGTCCGGCACTTGCTCCACATGTAACAAGATATTTCTGCTCCACATTCGGTCTTCGAGATAGCTTATTTATCCCTTCACCTATAAGTGATCCCAAATGAATGGAAGGACCTTCCCTTCCTAATGACATTCCTGCAGCAATTGCCAAAATACCTCCGAAAAATTTACATGCTAATTCCGGAAGCCACTTAAACTGGACTTTTTTCTGTAAAAGACCGTTTACTTGAGGTATCCCGCTTCCTCCAATTAAAGGATATTTAAAAATCATCATCTGTACCGTTATTCCTATTAATATAAACAGGAAAAGTCCCAATATAATTTTTCCCAAAGACGGTTCGGATATAAAACTTTCTCTCCATTCTGAAACTTTATTCAGTAATATTGTATATGAAACAACGGTAATTCCCGATACAATCCCTGTTAAAAAACAGAAAAATATTAAAACGAAACTTTTCCTTCTGGATTTTAATGAACTTATATTATGCAATTCCTGTAACACGCTTTTTTCCATATTTCCCTCTTTTTCTGAAAATTAATATTCTGTAAGATTTCCTTTTGCTATTGTTCCTTTTATTTTATAATTTTCATCGAAATATGTCAAATCGGCTGTATACCCTTCTTTTATATATCCGTAATTATCATCTACCGATATTGCCTTTGCAGGATATGAAGTCGCCATTCTGAGTGCCTCCTCCTGAGAAACATGGACATGCTCCACAAGATTTTTCACTCCGTCAATCATAACAAGTGCCGACCCTCCCAATGTCCCTAAAGGTGAAAAACATTTTCCGTTTTCATACAATACTCTGTTTCCTTCAAACATAAACTCGGTCATATTGTCAGTTCCGGCAGGACTTACAGCATCAGTTACGAGATATAGTCTTTTTCCCAATATTTTTTTTGCAATTTCTGCAGAAGCAAAATCCATATGAAATCCATCGATTATTATTCCGCAATTTGTCGTGTCATTATTAAATAAAAACCCTATAACTCCGGGATTTCTTGATTCCAGAGGACTCATAGCATTGTAAAGATGTGTCGCTCCGTTAAAATATTCCTTTTTTTCCATACACTCTTCATAAGTGGCATTTGTATGTCCTACTGATATGTTTATTCCTGCCTCTTTTAATATTTTCAGATGCTTTATTTCAGCTTTTTCAGGAGCTATAGTAATTATTTTTGTCACCTCAGAACCTGCATCTGCTATCTTCTGTACCATTTCATCAGATAAAACTCTTATATACTCAGGTCTGTGTATTCCTTTTCTCTCCACACTTATGTAAGGTCCTTCTATATGCAGTCCCAGAACTCCTATTTCTTCTTTATCTCCTATTTCTTCCATAAGTTTAAGAGCTCTTTCTATTTTTTCATCGGGAGATGTTATTAATGTAGGTAAAAATGATGTACATCCGAATTTTTTATTTGTTTCATTCATTATTTCCAGCGTTTTTCTTGAAATATCATCATTAAACAAAACTCCTCCGCACCCGTTCAGCTGCAAATCCAGAAATCCCGGAGATAAAATCATTCCCTTTATGTCCTTTACTTCATGTCCGTCAGTGTCTTTCACTGATAAATCCCCTTCATTTACTACTTTTTTTATTTTTTTTCCTTCAATAATAACTGTATTCTTATTTATAAATTTTTCTCCGTCGAAAATTTTGGCATTTTTTATAATCACAGCATTTCCACCTTTCAACTTTGTTTTTATAAAAATTTTATTTTTTCATTTTTTTTATTTCTTCCTTATATTTTTCCAAATCCAGATTATGAGCTTCTATTTCCTTGAAATATCTGTATGTCTTTACTTTTATATCCGAAGCTGCCGACTCATCAATAACGAGAACCGCTCTTCTATGTAACTGAAGTGCGGATACTGTCCACAGGTGATTTACTCCTCCTTCTATTCCGTGATAGACTGCCCTTGCCTTTTTATACCCTTCAGCAAGTATCATTATTTCTTCCGAATCCATGAGAGTTCCTACTCCTACAGTCAGTGCCAGTTTAGGGACTTTTTCCATATCATTGTCAAAAAACCTTGAATTTGCAAGAATAGTATCATAAGTCAGTTCCTTATCTCTTGTTCTTGAAGCAAGGGACGAGCCTGGCTCGTTAAATGCTATATGTCCATCTTCTCCTATTCCTCCGAGAAAAAGTTTTATTCCTCCCGTACTCTTTATTTTATCTTCGTATCTTTGACACTCCTCTGTAAGATTATCTGCAAGACCGTTAGGTATATTTATATTTTCAGGCTTTATGTCGATATGTCTGAATAAATTTTCATACATAAAATAATGATAACTTTGCTTATGCTCAGGTGACAGTCCTACATATTCGTCCATATTGAATGTTATTACATTTTTAAAGGAAATAATTCCTTCATTGTATAAATTTATAAGTTCCCTGTATGTTTCCAGCGGTGTTGATCCGGTAGGCAGTCCCAAAACAAAAGGTTTTTCAGGAGAAGGAGAAAAATTCAGTATTTTTTTTGCTATTCTGTAAGCACTCCATTTTCCTATTTCTTCTTTATTTTTTAAAATTATGACTCTCATATTTCCTCCTATAAATTTTAATGAGGGCTTTACCGCAGCCCTCATATTTCAGCTACCTGCGGTTTCCGTATATTAAAAACGGGTATGCAGGACAAAATATTTTTTATTATAATGTAATCCGGTTTTACAGTTTTTTCATTTCATCGGCGACAAATTCCACAAGAGGTCCTATTATTACCTGTACACTTGTTTTTGAAGGCTTTATTATTCCTGCCGCCACCTGTTTTATCTTTTTATCTTCGACTAATGTCGAGTCTTTTACTTCAAGTCTCAGTCTTGTTGCACAGTTATCCACTGACAGGACATTTTCCTTTCCGCCTAATGCTTCATATATAATTTTTGCCACTTCGGCATGATTACTGTTTGACACTTCTATATTAATCTCATCTTCGTTATCTTCTTCTCTTCCAGGTGTCATCAGATTGAATTTTGCTATCAGTATTTTAAATAGGAAGTAATATATCCCTCCAAATACCAGTCCTTGAGCTAACAGCATAAAAGGACTGTTTGCCATAGGCATTCCTGAAGTTAAGCTGAAATCAATAAGTCCTGCACTAAATCCGAAACCTGCAGTCCAATGAAACATTGCAGATATAAAAAGACTTATTCCTGTCAAAATTGCATGAACAACATATAACAGCGGTGCCACAAACATAAATGCAAATTCAAGGGGCTCTGTTACTCCCGTTACAAAAGAAGTAACTCCTGCTGCCAGCATAAGTGAAGCCACCTGCTGTTTTTTCTCAGGTTTCGCTGCCTGATACATTGCAAATGCTGCCGCAGGAAGACCGAACATCATAATAGGAAAATATCCTGCCTGATACATTCCTGTTATTCCTTTCGTTCCCGTTCCTCCTAAAAAATTACCTATATCATTTATTCCTGCTATGTCGAACCAGAATACTGCATTTAAAGCATGATGCAACCCTAAAGGTATCAGTAATCTGTTTAAAAATCCAAATATCCCGGCTCCTAAAGGTCCTAATTTCAAGAATGACTCTCCAAAAGTCACTAATCCTCCAAATATTACAGGCCATGCAAAGAATAATATGGGAGACAGTGCAAGCATCGCAGTTGCAGTCAATATCGGAACAAGTCTTTTTCCGCTGAAAAATGCCAACGCCATAGGCAACTGTGTTTTATAAAATTTATTGTATATTTCTGCTGCTATTACCCCTGACAATATCCCTATAAAAGGATTATTTATTTTTCCAAAAGCTCTTGATACCTCATCTGGAGAAACTTTTGTCAAAACAGCAACTGAATCTTTTGATAATAGTGTAGTTATTACTAAAAATCCTACCAAACCTGCCAATGCAGAAGAACCATCTCTGTCTTTAGACATTCCGACTGCTATACCTACTGCAAACAATATTGCCATATTATCTAATATGGAAGCTCCAGATTTAATCAAAAAAGCCGCCATAGGACTGTTTGCTCCCCAGCCAGTAGGATCAAGTCTATAACCTATTCCCAGTAAAATTGCCGCTGCTGGTAGAACTGCCACAGGTAACATTAAAGATTTACCTATCCTCTGTAAATATTTCATCATATTAAACCAACTCACTTTCTACTTTTCTGCTCACACTCCTTATAAATTTATAAAGAATATAAACTATCTCTAATTATATTATATATCAGATTAGTATTATGTCAACATTTAAATTTATTTTTTTAAACATACTTTTTTAACTTATTTCAAAAATATTAATTTAAATCATATATTTGAAATTAAAAAACAAAAAGTTTTTTAACCTTTAAAATTTCTTGAATTTTTTTCCATTTTAAAAAATTTTTTTGAAATAAAATAAACTTAATTTCAAGAAATTTATATATAAATCAAAAAGACATTTTTAAACTATAGGTAAGGCAATTTTTTTATTATAAACCGTCATTTTTATTATTTTTATAAAACAGTAAAATGCATAAAATTTACAGGAACTGTCTCATAAGTCAAAAATAATTTTCTAACTATAGGTATTATATATTTTTAAAAACTAAAAGATATTATTTTTACTGATTTTATAAAAATAGAAAATATATAAAGTTTATGATTAAATATGTTTTTATACCTTATGAGACAACCTCGATTTCTTTTTTTATATTATAATGAATTGAAAATAAAACATATTATAAAATACTCTGTAATAACTGTTCTGTTCTTCCTTATTGTGTATCTATTAAAAAAACAAATCACGGTAAATACTAACGGCTTACCTTAATTCCCTTTTTTATTCCATTTTACTTAAAATTTCATCGCTTATATTGAAATTTGAGTATATTTCCTGTACATCTTCATTATCTTCCAAATCGTCATATAATTTCAGTATCTTAGCTGCTGTTTCTTCATCGGTTATTTCTATTTCATTTTGAGGATACATTGTTATTTCAGCTTCATCAGCTTTCAATCCTGACTGTTCCAGATTTTCTTTCACCATTTCAAAATCATTGGGATTGGTAATGACAATCATTGAATTTTCTTTTTCAATGACGTCTTCGGCTCCTGCTTCAAGAGCCCCTTCCATTAATTTTTCCTCATCGATTTTTCCCTTTTCAAATTCCAAAATACCTTTTCGTTCGAACATAAAGGCAACTGAGCCTGTTTCTCCGAGATTGCCGTCATTTCTTGAAAAATTCATTCTTACGGTAGAAGCCGATCTGTTTTTATTGTCAGTTACTACGTCTACTAAAAATGCTGCTCCTCCCGGACCGTAACCTTCATATCTTATTTCAATATAGTCTACACCTTCAAGTTCTCCCGTTCCTTTTTTTATAGCTCTTTCAATGGTATCTTTAGGCATATTGGCAACTTTCGCCTTATCTATGGCGAGTCTCAGTCTCGGATTGAAGTCTGCATTTCCACCGCCTATTCTTGCAGCAATAGTAAGCTCCTTCCCTAACCTTGTAAATACCTTTCCTCTTATTTTATCCTGTCTCCCTTTTCTATGTTGGATATTTGCCCATTTACTGTGTCCTGCCACAAAATTACCTCCATATTATTTTTTATTCTGTATTTTCTGCAATATTGATTTGATAGCATCTCCTATATCATTTATTTCCGACAGCTCTTCATCCTTTATCCACTTGGAAACATCGGCATTCACGTATCCCAGTGATTCCAGTGCCAGTTTTATATCTTCCTTCATTAACAGAACTTTTGTGTTTGAAGTATCTGAAATTATAGGCTTTCCTTTGGAAATATCTCCATTTTCACTGTAAATTTCCATAACATTCATTTTTTTGACTTTATCCTTTAAATCCAGTATTATTTTCTGGGCTTTTTTATCTCCGAGACCCGGAACTTTTGTAATGAGTTTTGAATTGCTGTCACTCACTATATTTATAACATCTTTTTCATTATTTGTGGATAATATTGCCTGTCGCAGTTTGGGTCCTACTCCGT
>JAUNKI010000061.1 GCA_030532815.1 Leptotrichiaceae bacterium | reverse complement strand
GTTTTTATATTCGGAATAATTTTTTTCCTGTCAAGATTGAAAAGTGTAGATGAAAATCTGGAAGAATACGAAATAGACGCGATTTTCAAAATGTTGCTGAAATTTATAATCATACCTTTAATACTTATATATACGGGAGTTTTATATGTTTATTTAGGAAAAATACTGGTATATTTAAAAATACCCAACGGTGTTATTTCTCATCTTGTATTGTGGTATACTACTTTTTCCCTGTTTATTATTGTAATAGTAACTCCTATGGCGGAAAAGGACAATATCATAAGTTTATTTAAAAAGATTTTTCCTAAAGTTTCCGTACCTTTAATTATACTTTCTCTTATAGCCATATTCATAAGAATAAAGCAGTATGCAGTAACTGAAAGTAGATATTATATAGTAATAATAGCTCTCTGGCTCCTGTTCTGCATGATATTATATATTTTCAGGACAAACAGGACAAATTTGACTTTTATTATTGTTTCTCTTATTTTTATTATTTTTGTGGCAATTTACAGTCCGGTTAATGCCGTAAAAATTTCACTTTTAAGTCAGAATAAAAGGCTGGAAAAACTTCTGGTGCAGAACGGTTTGGTAAAAGACGGGAAACTTGTTAAAAATCCTGCTCTTAGTAACAGTGCGAAAGCTGAAATAGACAGTGTGGTAGATTATCTGTTATATAAAGGTATGTCGCCATACAGTGTAAAAAGAAGTGAAAGAGCAGGAAATTTACAACCTTTCGGAAAAACATACGAAAATCCAGAAGAGTTTAAAAATGCTATAGGAATGGATAGAAGCTGGGATGGGTATTATTCGGGGCATTTAAAAGAAACAAAAATTATATATAAAATAAATGAAAATATTCAGTATGATAATTATATAAGTAAAGTATACGGATATGAATATCTCATTCAATACGTCAGAGATTACGGTAAATATCAAAAAGTTTCAGAAAAGTACAATGTAATAAAAAATATTGATGAAATAAGTATTTTAAATACGAGTGACGGAAAAGAAATCCTGAAAATAGATATAAATAAAATTCTTACCGAAATTATGTTAAAAAAAGAATTTAGTGTAGAAAATAGTAATGAAATAGAAAAAATTATTCCTGAAAAAGCTATGGAATATATAGGGGAAAATGAAAATATAAAATATAAAGTAGCATTTAAATATATTTATACGCAGAAAAATGATGAGGGAAAATACCCTGTGGAAAACTATTATATGGATTTTCTTTTTTCTGAAAAATAATTATTTTGATTTCGGAAAATTTTTCGATCCGATGGAAGAACAGTTTAAATTTTATGGAAATCTTTAAATCAAAATATAATAATTGACTATTTAAAGTATATATGATACATTTAAAATATAAATTATAATTTTTTATGGAGGTTTAGAGATATGGGATTATTTGATTTTCTGAAAGGTAATAATAAGGAAACTGAAAAAAAAGAATTTGAAGGTAAAGTTTATGCACCGATTTCAGGGAAGATACTGCCGTTGGAACAGGTACCTGATGAAGTTTTTGCACAGAAAATGGTCGGAGACGGTATAGCTATTGAACCTGATGCTTCAGGAACAATGCTGGCTCCTGCTGACGGAAAAATTGAAAAAATCTTTGATACCAACCATGCTTTCAGTATATTAACTACATCAGGAATGGAAATATTTGTACATTTCGGTATGGATACTGTAAAATTGGAAGGAAAAGGTTTTGAAAGAATAGCCAATGAAGGGGATACAGTAAAAAAAGGAGATCCGTTAATAAAATATGATTATGAGTTTTTAAAGGAAAATGCAAAATCTATTATTACTCCAGTAATAATTTCAAATTATGAAGAATATTCATCTTTAGGTAAAAAAGAAGGAACTGCGGTAGCAGGAGAGACATTGGTCTTAGACGTTGCAAAATAAAAATTATAAATTTAGAGAAGGAAATTTCCGAATGACAAATTGTCAGGAGGGAATTTCTTTTTTTATACTCAAAAAACAATTCAATACAAGTTTTACTAAGGCTCAAAAATTACCGCAATACTTATTCACTGTATTTTTCACGCAGTAAGATTTGAATGTTGAAGGGAGCTATAAAATAGAAGAAATGATTTTTAAATGAAAATGCAGTTAAATTGTAATAATAGAAATATATACTTAAATTATAAGTAAAAGCTTCGACATTTAAAATTTTACGAAAAAATATTTAATAGTATGAGTGTGAGGGGACTATCTCATAAGTCAAAAATAATTCTCTAACTATAAGTATTATATATTTTTAAAAATTAAAAGATATTATTTTTACTGATTTTATAAAAATAGAAAAATATATAAAATTTATAATTAAATATGTTTTTATATCTTATGAGACAGCCCCCTCACGGGAGTTAATTATTAAAGAATAATTTTTATTAACAATTAAAAAAAGATTCATATTATAAATTTTTTAGAAATATTTAATTTTTAAATATTTTTCCTTTAGGGACTTTTGCCATATTGATATTCCAGTTAAGAGTTTTTACAAGATAGAAAAACAGTGAAGCTGCAATAGTATTGGAAAAAAGATTTCCCCAGAATACTGCATATATCCCTAGATATTTTTGAGTAAACAGTATAAATAAATATCTGAAAAGCCATATTCTTAAAATGGCCATTACTAACGGAACTTTAGTTCTTCCAAGAGCTATAAAAACTCCCTGACATATTGAAAACACTCCAAAACTTACAACTGAATATGTGTAGATATTTAAGGCATTATTGGCAATTTCGAGAACCTGTCTGTTACGGGTAAATAGTATAGTGAAACTTTCTGCAAAGGGGACTACGGAAATTATTGTAAGTAACGCAATCACAATACTTGTAATATATCCGTATTTGAATATTTTTTTTGATTTTCCGATTTCTCCTATACCTATATTCATGCTTATCATGGTAGTAACAGTAGTTCCTATGGCAGAAGGCAGTATGAAACAGATTGAATTAATATTTGAAGCTATTCCCTGAGCATTGAGAGATACGGCTCCGTATTTGTCAATTTCTCTGTTAATAAGTACAAATCCGAGCTGGATGAGCATGTAACTTAACATTGACGGGAATCCTATTTTAAAAAGTCTTGCTACAATTGGCAGTTTGATATGGTATTTTTTCAAACTGAGTTTCATATCACTATTTTTTATGAATAAATCATGCCACATCCATACTGTAATGGAAATATATGAAAAAAGTGTCGCCATTACTGCTCCTACAATCCCCATTTTAAAAAAATAAAGAAAAATAGTATTAAATATAATTTTCAGGATTAACAGTATAAATATCCTTATAAAAGTCACCTCAGGACGTCCGACTGCATTTTTTACCGAATTGTATATTGCAGTTAAAAATACGAAAGGCATAGGTAAAGAATAAAGGGAAATATAAATGAATACTTCATTTTTAATTTCCGAAGTCAGTGTTTTTGAAATAAAATAACCTGAACCTACACATACAGGCATTAAAATAACTCCTATAAAAAATCCGAAAACAAAAACCTGTAATGCAACTTCTTTTACTGCTCTCATTGATCCCTTTCCATAAAGCTGTCCTATCATTGCCATTGCTGCGACTCCCAGTCCTTGAGATAAAGCGACCATTATATTCAGAACAGGCTGACTGAATGAAACTGCACTGGCTACGACCACTCCTGCAAGATTGTTCAGGAAAAGACCGTCGGATAAAGGGACGAGAGCCTGTACCACACCGACCATCAATGTAGGAGCAGACAAAAAGAGGAGAGTATTTAAAATGTTTCCATGAAGAATTAATTCTCTCCGTTCTTCTGCAGTATGTTTTTTAAATAACATTATTTCATATCCTCTTTTCTATTTAAATATTTCACATTATAGCACTGTATAAAAAAAAATTCTATGATTTTTAAAAATATATTCAAAACTTTTTTGCAAAAAAGTCTGGAATGTAACATAGATAAAATCAAATGTTGCAGGAAATAACATGTTGAAAAATATGAATGGAGAAAATATAAGAAAAATGTAGAAATGGAGAGAAAATAAAGACGACATTAATATATAACACATCAAAGAAAATGTTCATAGATTTATTTGAAAGTTTTTCAAATTATAAAATCAATAAGAAAATAAAAAATGACATATATTTTATGTATATATAAAAAATGTAAAAATAAAAACTCAAAAAATTTAATCATAAAAATTACATCAATAATTGAAAAAGAAAAAAAACAGGGTATAATAAAATTAAAGTATTGCCGTAAGGCAACAGAAAATACACGGAGAAAGGAAGGATTTATGAAAAAAAGATTATTGAACTGCTTTGCCAGTGATTTCAGGAAAATGAAGAAGAATGACTTGAAAAACGCTATTAAAGCAAGTGAAGGAAGGACAATTCTTTCAGAAAATGTTGCAGATAGGAGAACTGTTACGGGCGATGTTACAAATAGTGAATTAGCAAGAGCTTTCGGTGCAGATTTGATTTTATTAAACGGTTTGGATGTCTATAACCCGGTCATAGCTGCCTTGCCTGAAACTGATGAACCTATAAAATTATTGAAAAAACTTACAGGCAGACCTGTAGGACTCAATCTCGAGCCTGTGGATTTAAAGGCGGAAATGCTGGAAGAAATGGAAATTATTCCTGAAGGCAGAATCTGTTCGGAAAAGACATTAAAAAAAGCCACTGAAATGGGATTTGATTTTGTATGTCTGACGGGTAATCCCGGAACAGGAGTTACAAATGAGGAAATTTTAAATGGAATAAAACTTGCAAAACAGTTTTTTGAAGGAATGATAATAGCCGGGAAAATGCATGGAGCAGGAGTAAATGAACCGGTTGTAGATATTGAAATTATAAAATGTTTTTTGGAAAGCGGAGCTGACGTTATTATGCTTCCTGCCGTAGGAACCGTACCCGGATTTACTCATGATGAAATGATAAAGGCTGTAAAATATATTAAAGAAAATGGGGGACTTGTAATGTCGGCAATAGGTACAAGTCAGGAAAGTTCGACGAGGGAAACTGTAAGAGAAATAGCCATAATGAACAAAATAGCGGGAGTGGATATTCAGCATATAGGAGATGCAGGATATTCAGGGATAGCTCCTTTTGAGAATATAATGGAGCTGTCCATAGCTGTAAGAGGAGTTAGACATACTTTAAGAATGATTTCTGCCTCAAATGACAGATAAAAAAATATAACTATCAGGAGGATTTTATGAAAAAAATTTATTTATTTTGTAATGCGGGAATGTCGACAAGTCTGGTCGCAAGGAAAATGCAGGAAGTAGCGGATAATTATAAACTTCCTATTGAAGTTAAGGCTTTTCCTGACCATAAACTGGACATTACGGTGGAGGAACTTCATCCGGATGTTATTCTGCTGGGACCTCAGGTAAAATTTAAACTTGAAGAAACAAAATCAAAATATGAACCTAAGGGAATTCCTGTGGCAATCATTGATTTGGAAGATTATGGAAATGTAGACGGAGAACGTATTCTGAAAAGAGCAGTAAAAATTTTAAAAGAAAAGGAGAGTAAATAATATGTTTGAGAAACTTGAAAAATTTTTAGGACCTGTAGCTGTGAAATTAAGCAGCAATAAAGTACTTACAGCAATTCGTGACGGATTTTTGGTAGCTACCCCGTTAATTATAGTAGCTTCAATATTTCTTGTTATAGCAAATTTCCCTATTCCGGGATATTCTGAATTTTTAGCGGGATTTTTCGGAGAAAATTGGGAAGGATATCTTGATTCTGTTGTAAATTCCACATTCGGTGTGGTAGCTCTGCTTGGAGTAATAGGGATAGGATATTATTACGGAAAATCAAGAGGTATTGAAGGAATAGCAGGAGCTGCAGTATCACTTGTGGCGTTTCTAATTTTAAGTCCTCAGTCTCATCCTCTTTTTGTAAATCAGGACGGAAAATCGTTCGGAGGATTTGCATTCCGTAACTTAGGTTCTGCGGGACTTTTTCTTGCCATGATTACTGCATTGGTATCAGTAGCAATATTTGTGAAAATTAAGGAAAGAGGCTGGACTATAAAACTGCCTGACGGAGTACCTCCTGCAGTAATAAATTCTTTTGCGGCATTGATACCGAGTATGTTTGTAATGCTGACATTTTTCATTGTCAGACTCATATTTAATTTTACTGAATATAAATACGCACATGATTTTATATATAAAGTTTTACAGACACCGTTAATGGGATTTGGACAAAGTCTGATATTTGAGCCTATTTATCAGTTCCTGTCAACACTATTCTGGTTTTTCGGTATTAACGGTCCGGCTGTCACGAACACTATTTTTGGTCCGATACATCTGGCACTGACTACGGAAAATCTCACGGCATTTAATGCGGGACAGCCTTTGCCTAATATATTTACGGGACCTTTCGGAGATTTCTTCGGTAATTTCGGCGGTGGAGGAAGCACACTCTCTCTTGTACTTCTTATGCTGTTTGCAGGGAAGTCCCAACGTATGAAGAAACTTGGAAAACTGTCCATTGTGCCGGGAATTTTCGGAATAAATGAAATGGTTATTTTTGGACTTCCCGTAGTACTTAATCCGATTATCGTAATTCCGTTTCTATTAGTGCCTCTTGTAAATATTACTTTATCTACAGCGGCAACAATAATAGGAATTATACCTTATACTACGGGAGCATCATTACCATGGACGACACCGTTGTTTTTCTCAGGCTGGTTATCGACAGGAAGTATAATTGCAGGATTTTTCCAGATAGGTCTTGTAGCTTTAGGATGTGCAATTTATTATCCGTTTTTTAAAGTGCTGGATAATCAGTATTTAAAGGATGAAACTAAACCGATAGAAGAAAAGGATGACCTTGATGATATTTCTCTTGAGGATATATCATTTGATTAATGTTTTTTATGTAGTAAAATTTGAATGTTGAGGGGAACTAAAAAGATAAGCAAACGGTTTTAAAATAAAAGTGTAGTTAAACTATAATAGTGATAAAAATATATACTTAAAATATAAGTAAAACCCCAACATTCAAATTATTTCAATAAAAAAATATGGGAATGAGCGTAAAGAAAAATCACTGTCTGAGCGAAGCGAGTTTGTGATTTTTTAGCGAGGGGAGTGTTTTTGAGCTAGAAATAATTTGAGTTGGCAGTTTTTTGTCAAACTTTTTTCCAAAAAAGTTTGGATAACTCTAAGCATAGTTCATATTTTGAGATTAAAAAATTTTGTAGTCGATAGCAGGAGTGTGAGGACGGCAATGAGCCCTCACGGGAAAAAAATTATGTTAGAAGTTTTTTATTAAACTATTTTCCAAAAAAGCACGAAAGGAATATATTAATGAGAGTTGTATTATTTTTTGATCAGATACAGTCGGGAACAGGGGGAAAAGAAAATGCAAATGTAGAACTTGCAGTGGAAAAAGGAGGAATAGGTTCATATATGATGTTTGAAGAATATATGAAAGAAATAGGAGCTTCCGTATTGGCAACGACTTATTGCAGTGACAGTTATTTCAGAGAAAACAGGGAAACGGTATTGTCCAAAATGGAAAGTCTTTTGAATAAAGTAAAAGCGAACATACTTTTATGCGGTCCCTGTTTTAATTATTATGGATATGCTCAAATGTCAGCTGTTCTGGCAGAATACATCGGACAGAATACGGAATGTATTCCTGTTGTAGTATGTTCAGAGGAAAATGGAGATATTATTGAAAAATACAAAAATAAAATAACGATAGTAAAAATGCCTAAAAAAGGCGGTGTTGGATTGAGAGAATCTCTGAAAAATATGTCAAAAGTAATAAAAGTCATATATAATAAAGAGGACAGAGCTTCCATATCCGATTATATATATTGATATTTAAGAATGTAGTAATATAAATGAAATTATTAAAATCAGAATACACTTGTAAATTGTCAAAATAACCGACTTTTGACAGGTATTTTAAAAGCTGTAAATAATAAAATATAGGTTTTTTAATAATTCTACCAATTAAAAATATATAAAATATCATAAATTTTAGATTTTAGAGTACAAGTCTGAATTATGAATGAATATTAGAGTATATCTGAAAATATAAATACGGGACAATTTTTATGAATAAAAGATAATATAAATTACTGTAAGTTGAACATAACATTAATTTGTACCGATTAAAATTTAACGATTTGAATATAATTTTAATTTTTTTACTTTTTTGAACTGTCTTTAGCACAGTTTTTTAAATTTATAAAGTGAGGTGAATTTTTTATGTGGGGAATAATTGCCACTTGGTGTATGGCTCGTGAAGGCTTGGAGAAGGCCGTAAGAATGCTTAAAAATAAAGAAAAGGCGGGAGAAGCTCTGGAAACTGCGATAAGGGATGTGGAAGATTTTCCTTATTATAAATCTGTAGGATATGGAGGACTGCCCAATGAGGAAATGGAAGTGGAACTTGATGCAGCCTATATGGACGGTTCAAATTTTGATTTCGGAGCGGTATGTGCCATAAAGGATTTCGCCAATCCCGTATCTGTAGCAAAGAAGCTGAGCAAACTTAATGAAAACAGCATGCTTGTAAGTACGGGAGCGGAAGCTTATGCTCACAGGGAAGGATTTGAAAGAAAAAACATGCTTACGGACAGAGCAAAGATTCATTATAAAAACAGAGTGAAAGATATTGCCGATTATAATTTAAAACCTTATTCGGGACATGATACGGTAGGAATGGTATGTCTGGATATGTACGGAAATATAGTTTCGGGAACATCTACAAGCGGACTGTTTATGAAAAGAAAAGGACGCGTGGGAGATTCACCTATAATAGGCTCCGGACTGTATGCAGATAGTGAAATAGGAGGAGCAAGTGCCACGGGGCTGGGAGAAGACATAATGAAAGGTATTATCTCCTACGAAATAGTAAGGCTGATGGAAGCAGGAGCCGATCCGCAGACAGCCTGTGACAAAGCTGTAAACAAATTTGAAAAAAAAATGTTGAAAAAAAGGGGAAAAATAGGAGATATATCGGTTATTGCAATGAACAGTAAAGGAGAATGGGGAGTTGCAACAAATATTGACAATTTTTCCTTTGTAGCGGCGAATGAAATTTCAGATGTTAAAATTTACCGTGCAAAAAGAATTAACGGGAAAACAATCTATGAATTCGCTTCGGAAGAATGGATAGAAGAATATATGAAGAAAAGAACGGAACCGCTGGAGGAAAAATAAAATGGATAACGGAAAAAAAAGAGAAATTTCAGAAGAAGTAAAAAAAATTCAGAAAGAACTCGTAAGTTCCCTTAAAGAACTTGTATCTATTTACAGTGTGGAATCTTTTTCTTCTGAAAATGCTCCTTTCGGTGAAGGTCCCCGTCTTGCTCTCGACAAGGCTTTGGAAATTTCCCGAAGAATGGGATTTTATACAAAGAATATGGAAAATAAAATCGGTTATGCACAATACGGAGAAGGAAACGGAAAATATATAGGAATTTTCGGTCATGTAGATGTGGTTCCCATAGGGACAGGCTGGAAATACGAGCCGTTGAAAGGAGAAATAAAGGATAATAGAATATACGGGAGGGGAGTTCTGGATAATAAAGGTCCTATTCTTGCAAATTTGTATGCACTGTACGTTCTGAAAAAATGTAATGTAAATTTTAAAGTTCCCGTCAGAATTGTATTCGGCACAAATGAGGAAACGGGGTTTAACTGTGTGAAATATTACCTTCAAAAGGAAAAACCTCCGATTTTCGGATGGACTCCCGATTGTAAATGGCCTGTAGTATACGGAGAAAGAGGAAGAATAAAAGTGAGAATATGGGTAGAATATGGACATATACGGGAACTTTACAGTTTTGTAAATAATTATATATTGTCAGCACCGAATAATGGAGTGAAACTGGGAATAAACTTTAAAGACGATGCCTTCGGAGAAATGATGCTAAGAGGGTATAAATTCGGAATTTCTGAAAATAAACACTATTTTGAATGGGTGATGAGTTATCCCGGAAATTGTACAGGAAAACAGCTGACAGAATTAATAAAAAAGTATCTGACAGAAAATTTGGAAATAGAAGAAGTTTCCAACTGGGAGCCTGTATTATATGACAGGACATCTGAATATGTAAAAATATTGCAGAAAGTTTATAATGACATTACCGGATTTGATACGGAACCTGTCACGACAACAGGGGGAACTTATGCAAAAATAGTACCTAATATTATAGCTTATGGTCCGAGCTTTCCGGGTCAGAAAAATATAGCACATTTACCTGATGAATGGATGGATTTGTACGATCTTGAAAAAATTACCGAAATATATGCAATAGCGCTATATGAAATAGACAGATTTATAAAAAATGAAAAATAGTCTGAATTTATATTTTAAAAATATTATTTTACATTATAATCATATTTGCTTGATTTTATTTTCTTTGTGTGATAAAAGTATGTTAAATCAAACAAAAATAAAATATTTAAGGAAAGGATGATGTATGACACAGAAAATTTTAATGCCGTTAATTTTAATGTTATGTTTCGGACTGACATTTTCAAATGCAAAATCCGAAATGAAAGAAAGTACCGGAAAAGAATATATCCGGAAGCAGAGTTCATTCGATTTTGAAAAAACGGTTGAAATTATTAAAAGTAGACTTGCAGAAAAAAAAGCTACAATTTTTTCAACAGTAGATCACAAGAAAAATGCCGACGGAGTCCAACTTCAGCTAAGACCTACGACTGTTATCATTTTTGGAAATCCTAAAGTGGGAACATTGCTAATGCAGGAAAATCAGAAAATATCTTTTGAGCTTCCTTTGAGAATTTCCATATATGAAGATGAAAACGGAAAAGTTCAGGTTATTTATTATGATGTAAAATTATGGGAAAAGAAA
>JAUNKI010000060.1:8283-10900 GCA_030532815.1 Leptotrichiaceae bacterium | reverse complement strand
TTTTCTTACTATAAATTTTATATTATTTACTTTTTTTTGATTTTATTCTGTTTATAAAATGCTCAAACAGTTTTACAGAATTTTTATCCGTATGTATCATTGATTCAGGATGCCACTGGACACCTACAATGAATCTGTCTTCAGAAATATTTTCCAGAGCTTCGACGGCACCGTCCTTACTACGTGCAGTTACTTTGAAGCCGTCTGCAACTTTATTTACAATCTGATTATGAAATCTGTTTACAAGTACTTCTTTTAAAAAAATATCCCCGAGTAAACTTTCTTTTTTCACATCAATGGAATGTGTGGGTCTGTCCCATTTGGATAATTGGGAGTGCTTTATATAAAAATCACTGTTGTATGAAAGATCCTGATAGAGACTTCCTCCGAAAGCCACATTTATTACCTGATGCCCTCTGCATATACCTAAAACCGGTTTTTTAAGTTCAACAGCAGTTTTTAAAAGAAGAATATCAAAATTGTCTCTGTCTAAAAAAGTTTCTCCTATATGCTGTTTAGGTTCTTCTCCGAAAAGTTGCGGAAATACGTCATGTCCCCCTGACAGAATAAGTCCATCTATGAGTTTTATCTGTTCTTTTGTAACTTCCGTATCTGTATTGAAAGGAATAATAAAAGGAATTCCTCCTGCTTTTATTACGGATTCTACATAAGCGTGGTTTACGTAAGCTCGGGGATATCCCGTAAATACTCCGTCTGTTGTTGTTAAAATACTTCCTGATATTCCTATAATAGGTTTTGTGTCCATAATTTATTCTCCCTGTATAAGTTTTTAAAAATAATTATAAAGTTATTTAACCATAATTTCGCTCCGTAGTCAAATATTGTTTATAAATACGGAAAATTATGATATAATTTATAAAACAAAAAATTTAAAGTTAAAAGGAAAGTGCTATGATTGACGGTAAAACAGAAAAAAGTGAAAATGATAAAATTCGGGAAAAACTCAATTTAAGTGAAATAAGAAGCAGAATAGACAGTATTGACAGGGAACTTGTAAAATTAATGGAAAAGCGTCTTGTAACGGTGAAAGAAGTTGCAATGTATAAAAAAATGAATAATATGAAAATATTTGACGGAAAAAGAGAAAAAGAAGTTATAGAAAAAAATTTAAGTAATGTTTCAGACGAAAATGTAAAATTTTATATAGAAACTCTGTTGAATGATATTATGAAAGTGAGCAGAGAATATCAGAAAGCGGAAATAGGAAAAGATAACGGATAAATTTGTAATTCGGAAGGATTAAAAAATGAGATTGGACAGATTTTTGGCAAATTCCGGAACAGGAACGAGAAAAGAAGTAAAAGAAATACTTAAAAAAAGGAAAATAAAAGTAAACGGGAGTATAATAACTGACGGAAGTATTCATATAGATGAAAATAGGGATATTATAGAATATAACGATAAACGGATACTTTACAGACCCTTTGTCTATATAATGATGAATAAGCCTTCAGGAGTGATATCGGCAACTGAGGATAAGGAACATAATACAGTGACAGAACTTCTGGGAGATGAATACCGTACTTACAGTGTATTTCCCGTGGGCAGGCTGGACATTGATACGGAAGGACTGCTTATACTTACAAATGACGGGATATTGGCACACAATCTTCTGTCTCCCGTTAAGCATGTTGAGAAAAAATATTATGCGGAACTGAAAAAGCCCCTATCTTCTGCTGAAATGGAAAAACTTGAAAACGGAATAGAACTTGAAAACGGAACAGTGACAAAAAATGCAAAAGTGGAAATAACTGAAAGTAGTGATTTTGCCACAGATAATTCTGAAAATGGGAAAATACAGGAAAAAGTATATATTACAATTACTGAAGGGAAATATCATCAGGTTAAGAGAATGTTCAAAGCGGTGAATAACAAAGTACTTTATCTTAAAAGGGTAAGAATGGGTGACTTGGAACTGGATAAAACATTGAAAATCGGAGAATACAGGGAATTGACAGAAAAGGAAGTGGAAATTCTGAAAAATCAGGAAAACGGATAATTATAAAAAGACAACAATCTTTTAAAATTACGGATAATTTAAAGTTGAAGGGAGAAATATGGAAAAATTCGGACTTTTAGGTGAAAAACTGGGACATAGTTTCTCAAAAGAAATACATAGTATGTTTTTTAAAATTACGGGAAAAAATGCCGAGTATGATTTAATTGAAAAAAAATATAATGAAATAGAAGAACTGTTGAATGAAATGAAAACCGGAAAATATAAAGGAATAAATGTGACAATCCCTTATAAAGTTGAAATAATGCAGTATTTGGATGAAGTCTCTCCTGAAGCAAAAAAAATTGGAGCTGTAAATACGGTAATATTAAAAGATAATAAACTTATAGGAGAAAATACCGATTATTTCGGTTTCGGAAAAACTTTAAAAGTAAACGGAATAGAAGTTAAAGATAGAAAAGTTCTGATTTTGGGAACAGGAGGAGCGGCAAAATCGGTATACAGTTTACTCGCAGATGAAGAAGCAGATCGTATATATGTTGCAACAATTCTGGAAAATGACATGTTTAAAGTAAGAAAATATGATAGATTGCTTAATTATTCCGAAATCAGAAATATAAAAAGTGTGGATCTCATAGT
>JAUNKI010000060.1:0-8273 GCA_030532815.1 Leptotrichiaceae bacterium | reverse complement strand
AATGTATCCTATAATTAATATGTCGCCTCTTGAAGGGGATAATCTTATCGAAACGGAGTTTCTTGTAGATCTTGTATATAATCCCGAAGAAACCGTATTAATGAAAAAATACAGGAAAAAGGGAGTGGAAAGTACGAATGGGCTGATGATGCTTATTTCACAGGCGATAAAATCTCAGGAAATATGGAATGACGAAATTTACGATGAAAAAGTTCTCGAAGAAATTTATGAGAAAATTGCAAAAAAATTATATAAATAGAAATAAATAAAAACAGAAAGGAACAATATAATGATAAAAAAAATAATAACGGCAGTATTTACGGTATTGATTTCAGGAATAGGATTTGCAATTACAAATGAAGAAATCATTTCTCGGGGAGCAGCCACTCAGAAAGCTATTTTTGATAAACATTTTAACAAAACGCCGAGCGGGACATCAAGAAAGGATTCAAATCTTCTTAATTCGGTTTTTCCTGAAATAATAGCAAATCTGGATAAAATAAACAGAGATATTTATGATAGGGAATTTAACAGACTGACTTCTGCAAAGGAAAACAGCAGAAGATCTCTGTTCAGAAAAATGTATGTTCAGTTTAATGAATATATAGTCGAAAATTCAAAATTTTCGAGAAATATTTTTTCAAATTTTCTACAGGAAAAAGACGATTTGCAGGCATATCTGTACACGAATATTTATTTATCAATTGAGGCATTCAACCTGAATATGAATACTTATCTGGAAGGACAGAAAAATCCTGAAACAGTGGAACAGAATGTAAAAACGATAATTGATTATCTTTATTATAACGGAGATGAAAAGACAAAGGAAGACTATCAGAAAATGTCAAATAGAGAAATGGCTGAAATTGTCAATAAGGAATATATAAAACTGTATGAAGCTTTGGAAAAGAGAATTTCTGAAGGAAGTCAGGCAGAAAAAAAAATGGGAGGAAATGCCAGAACAAGTCTGAAAAAACTGGAAAAATTTTACAGACAGTATGATAGAAGTTTTGAAGAATATATAGACGGATCAGGGTTAAAAAGGGAAGATAAGGAAGAAATAAAAAAATTAGTAAAGTTTGAAAATATTGCAAGTTTAAAATTTATGATAAAGTCATTGGAAAAACTGGAGGGAGAAGAAAGTGAACAATAAGGAAATATACGATGAAATGGATGATTTTTGTGCTGAGGTGCTGACTTCTGACGGTCTTTTAAAATATATGGGTGTAAGAAAAGAATATTTTCTTGAACCTGAAAAAACAACGGAAAAATATTTTAAGAACAGTAAACATAAGGAAGAAATAAAAACATTCGGAGATTTTTTCTATTATTATCTGGCAGAGAATGAAAACTGTTATTTATATACTTTTCTGGAAAAAGGATTTACGAAAAGTATGAAAAAACTTTTAGAAAGTCATAATATTGATCCTAAGGAGATGGATATAGACTGGCTCGGAATGGAAACAAAAGAAAAAAAGTATAAGGAAGTTTTATTTGATATATTGTATGCGATGATAAATTATGAGCTTAAAAAGCAGGGACTTACAATATTTGGACTGAATGTGGGATTTGAATCGGCACTTTATTTTATAGTATCTGAAGATGCCTATAAAAGAATAGATAAAAATGCTGAATTATACACAATATTTGATTCCGAATACCTTGAAACAATTTATAATGAAATATTTGAAGTAAAAAGAGATTTGGGAGTGAGAGATCTTCAGGTAGGAGATTTTATAGAAAAGGACGGCAAGGAATACCGTTCGTTATTTCTTAAAAATAATGTAGCTATAAAGGATATAGATGAAGATAATGAAAGTGAAGTAGTACTTATATTATAGGTTGAATTACTTTAAAGCTGGGAAAACGGAAAAATTATAAATGGGAGAAAAGTAAAATAATGTTTAATTTTGAAAATGGAGATATAAATATGATGTTAAGCCTTCTGAACATGAAATTAAGAGATGAATTTTCAGACTTGGATAAGCTGACGGGATACTATTCATTGAATAAGGAAACTGTATTAAAGAGAATGAAAGAAGAAGGATATTTTTATAACAGTGAGGTAAACCAGTTTAAAAAAATTTAATTTATTTTTATTTTGAAAGTTTGAAGGGAATAATATGAAAAATATTGTATTAATCGGAATGCCGGCAAGCGGAAAAAGTACCATAGGGAAAATGCTGGCAAAAAAGATAAAATACGAACATTATGATGTTGACAGATATTTGGAAATGAAGGAAAATAAAAGGATAAGTACTATTTTTTCCGAAGAAGGAGAAAAATATTTTCGGGATCTGGAAACAAAGTATATAAAAGAATTGTCTCAAAAAAACGGTGTAGTCATATCTACCGGAGGCGGAGCAGTTAAAAAAAATAAAAATATGGAAGAAATGAAGAAAAACGGTGTAATAATTTTTTTAAGCAGAAAAGTTGAAGATATTGCAAAGGAAAACCACAAATATAGACCTCTTTTACAGAATACGGAAAATATCCGCAAATTATATGAGGAAAGAATAGAATTGTACAATATGTATGCCGACATCACAGTTGAAAATAATAATACATTACGTAAAATTACTGACAGAATAGCGGAAATTCTCAAAAGAGAGAATATTATATAAAGGAGTTTCAATGAAAGATAAAATAACGGTAATAAATGGACCTAATCTGAATTTTCTCGGAATAAGGGAAGTGGGAATTTATGGAAATGATACTTATGAAACTTTATGTGAATATATAAGGATTTACTGTCGGGGAAAAAATATAGAAGTACAGATTTTTCAGTCAAATTCCGAAGGGGAAATAATAGATTTTCTTCAGAACGCCTATTATGAAGGAGTAAAAGGTATTGTAATAAATCCCGGTGCGTACACTCACTACAGTTACGCCATTTTTGATGCTATAAAGTCAGTTATGCTTCCTACTGTGGAAGTACATCTGAGCAATATATATGAGCGTGAAGAATTCAGGAAAATATCCGTTACGGCACCTGCATGTGTAAAGCAGATATACGGAAAAGGAAAAGAAGGTTATATTGAAGCGATAGAATTTCTGACAGAAAATGAATATTGAAAATATAATAGTGAAAGAGGGTTGTAATATGGAATTTAAAGACAGTAAAAGTGTGGATATATGCCGAATTGCTCTGAAAATGGCGATTTCTTCAAGAGAAGAAGAAAAACGATTCATAAAGGAGTATAAAACAGAAAAGGTAAAGGTAGCCGCCGTAGATGTGGGAGGAACAATGCCCAATTCAAGATTTAAATTTATTGAAAGTGCACTGATGGCAGCAAAAAGAAACAATATTATACAGGACGAACATATTCATGACGGAGCCGTTATAGGAGCCGTGAGAGAAGCAATGAGTCAGATAGAAACCAACATAAACGGATTAAGTGTAGGAGGAAAAATCGGTCTGGCAAGACATGGAGAACACTTGGGAATAGCAATATTTTTAAGTGTCGGGATACTTCATTTTAATGAAGTAATAACATCAGTAGCTCACAGATCAGTAGCCGTATTGCCTGAAGAAAGGGATTTTATCGAATAAGGAGGAAAAATGAGTAAAAAACTGTTTGAAAATCTGGATTTATTTATATTTGATATGGACGGTCTGCTGTTTGATACGGAAACAGTATACGTAGATTATGGAAAAAAACTTGCCGAAAATAAAGGATATATTATAAATGACAGTATTGTGGAAAAAACTACGGGAATGACCAATGAAGCTACAAAAGCGATATACATTGAAGAATTCGGAGAAGATTTTCCTTATGATGAGTTAAGCTCGGAAATTTACAAATATATTATAGAACAGGGGAAAAAATGTCAAATCCCTCTTATGGAAGGAGTTGAGGAATTTCTCGAATATTTATATGATAACGGAAAGAAAATGGTACTTGCTACTTCAGCCGATAGACTAATGGCTGATACACTTATAGAAAATAAAGGACTGAAAAAATATTTCAGTTTCATTATAACGTCAAATGATGTAAAAAACGGAAAGCCTGATCCTGAAGTATTTCTGATCGGAGCTGAAAAAGTCGGAGTTTCTCCTGAAAGAACCGTAGTTTTTGAAGATTCTCTCAACGGAATCAGAGCAGCTTATTCAGCGGGAATGCTTCCCGTTATGATACCTGATAAAATACAGCCTACGGAAGAAATAGGAAAAATGCTGCACTGTAAATTGGACAGTCTGTTAAAGGCAATAGAATATTTTGAAAAGGAAATGTAATAAATCAGTTTTATATTATAGGAAAATAGGGAGGATAATATGTCTGATAATGTATTTAGAATACTTTCCCTTGACGGTGGAGGTGCCAGAGGTTTATTCATTGCAAGTACATTAAGAAAAATAGAGGAAGAGTACGGAATAAAATTTCACGAATATTTCGACTTGATAGCGGGGACAAGTACAGGCTCAATTATTGCGGCAGCTCTTGCCTTAGGAATAGATATAAAAACAATTGAAAAAATGTATATGGATGAAATGGAAAAAATATTCAAGAAAGATCTCTTAAAAAACGGGATTATTCAAAGTAAATATGATAATAAATATTTAAAGGAGCTTCTTGAAAAAGCTTTTAAAAACAAAACTTTTGAAAATGCCCGGACTGAACTGCTTATAACTACTACAAATATTGTAAACGGTGAAGCGGTAATATTGACAAACAGGAACTGTCAGGATATAAAATTAATAGATGCGATACTGTCTTCGTGTGCAGCTCCCATATTTTTTGATCCTCTGAAAATAGATGAAGAAAGAATATTTGCAGACGGAGGTCTATGGGCAAACAACCCTTCTCTTACAGCAATTTCGGAGATTCTGTCAGATGACGAACATAAACAGGAGCTGAAAGATATAAAAATACTGTCAATAGGAACCGGAGAAGAGAAAATGATAAATAAATTTGATGGGAAACAGTGGGGATGGGGAATTGCCAATTGGGCAAATCCTCTAATAAAAATCATTTTTCAGTTAGGTTCTAAAAGTATACATAATGTGGTAAAAAAATTACTGTCTGAAGAGAATTACATACGTCTTGATTATGAGGCAAACAGTATTCTCGAAATCGACGTAGCTGATAAGGATACAAACAAGAAAGCCGAAAATACAGTAGATGAAAATAAAGAAAAACTGGAAAAATTTTTTAGTGACAAAAATAAAAATGAAGAAACAATGAAAAAACAAAGCTTTTTCAGTAAAATTTTCAGAAACAGAAAAAGGAAATAAAATTATTTTTAATAAAGGTGTTTCATTTTTCAAAAAGTGAGGTATACTTATAATGTAGAGAATAAATGGGAGGTAATTTTATGGAAATTTTAGCAATGATTTTAGCAGGCGGAAGGGGTTCAAGATTGGATATTCTGTCTGAAAAAAGGGTTAAACCGAGTGTACCTTTTGCAGGTAAATTCAGGATTATCGATTTTGCATTGAGTAACTGTTCAAATTCCGGAATTTATGATGTCGCACTGTTGACACAGTATCTGCCCCTTTCCCTTAATGAACATATCGGTTCGGGAAAACCGTGGGATTTTGACAGAAGAGATTCAAGCATTACAATGTTACAGCCTCACGAAAAACCGGGAGGAAATGCATGGTATTTGGGAACTGCCGATGCTATAAGACAGAATGTTGACTTTATAAAAAGCAAAAATCCGAAATATGTACTGATTTTGTCAGGTGACCACATTTATAAAATGAATTACAACTGGATGCTGGAAGACCATAAAAAAAGTAATGCGGAGCTTACAATTGCAGTTCAGGAAGTACCGCTGGAAGAAGCAGGAAGATTCGGAATATTTGAAGTTGATGAAAATAAGAAAATATTAAATTTTGAGGAAAAACCGAAAGAGCCTAAAAGTAATCTGGCTTCAATGGGGATATATATATTTAACACGGATATATTACTTGAGTATCTGGAAAAACTTGAAAATGAAGATCTTGATTTCGGAAAACATCTGATTCCGGCAATGATAGAAGAGGAAAGAAAAGTTTTCGTTCATACTTATGACAGTTACTGGATGGATGTGGGAACTTATGATTCATATTTGGATGCCAATCTTGATTTAATCAAGAAATCAGAAGAAATAGGAATAAACCTCTATGATCAGGAATGGAAAATTTACACGAGAAGTGAAGATTTGGCACCTGTCAGAATCGGAGTTACGGGAAGTGTCCTGAATTCTCTTATATGTGACGGATGTAAAATAGAAGGAAGAGTGGAAAATTCAGTGCTTGGACCGGGAGTTACCGTAAGAAAGGGAAGTACAATTAAAAACAGTATAATTTTTTCAGGAAGTTATATTGATGAAAATACTCATTTAGATACAATGATACTTGATAAAAGAGTTTATGTAGGGAAAAATTCCCTGTTGGGACACGGAGATGACTATACTCCGAATAAAGCAAAACCTGATTTGCTGACAAAGGGAATAAGCGTGATAGGAAAGCGTGCCCATCTTCCTGAAGGTTCAGTTATCGGAAGGAATGTAAGAATTTTCGGCGGTGTTGTATTAAATGACGGAAATAGAATTGTCAATAGTGGAGAGACGCTTGAAAAATAGGAGGGAATTATTTTGAAAATAGTTTATTTGGCATCAGAAGTATTTCCATTTTTTAAAACAGGAGGCTTAGCCGATGTAATGTATGCTCTGCCCAAAAAAATGCAGGAGCTGGGACATGAAGTTTCGGTAATAATGCCGAAATATGATAAAATTCCTTTAAAATATCTTGAAAAACTTGAATGGACAGCAAGGTTGGAAAGTCATGGAGATGTATTTAATCTCGTCAGATATCCCGACAGCAAAATAAACTTTTATTTTATTGAAAATCAGGCACTGTATGAAAGAGGGCGTGTTTACGGTGATAATGATGAAGATATCCAATATGCCATGTTTTCAGAGCTGGCACTCAGATTTTTAAAAGAAATAGATTTACAGCCGGACATACTTCACTGTAATGACTGGCAGACCGGGCCTGTACCTTATTTTTTAAATGTAAGGTATAATAAAGATCCGTTTTACTGGGATATGAGGACAGTTTACACTATACATAATTTAATGTATCAGGGAAGATTTTCAAAACGTTCTTTTGAAAGAATGGGATACTTTATCGAAGGTCAGGACTTGAATTTTATGGAAATAGGAATAGCATATTCTGATATAGCAAATACTGTCAGTCCGACTTATGCTGAAGAAATAAAATATCCTTATTTCAGTGAAGGATTGGAAAGGATAACGAATAGTAAGCATATTCACGGTGTATTAAACGGTATTGACACTGATTATTTCAATCCTGAAACTAACGAGGATATTATCCCTTTTAATAAAGATATTCTGAAAAAGAAAAAGGAAAACAAATATCTGTTACAGGAAAAACTCGGACTTCCCAAATCGGATAATATGCTTATATCGATGGTAACGAGACTTGTAGAAGGAAAAGGTCTTGATTTGGTTTCTCTCGTATTGGAAAATCTTTTACAGTATGATGCAGTTCAGATAGTAATTTTAGGAAGCGGAGATAAATTTTATGAAGATTACTATAATTATCTGACTGAAAAATATCCTGATAAATTTAAAGTATATTTAGGGTATAATCCGAACCTTGCAAATGAAATATATGCAGGAAGTGATGTTTTTCTTATGCCTTCAAGATACGAGCCTTGCGGATTAAGTCAGATGATAGCAATGAGATTCGGAACAATACCGATTGTAAGGGAAACGGGAGGACTTAAGGATACTGTACAGCCTTATAATATATATAGTGATGAAGGTAACGGATTTTCATTTACGAATTTCAATGCCGATGATATGCTTTTTACAATAAAAGTTGCTGAAGGAATATATTATGATAAGCCTGAAATCTGGGAAAAACTCGTAAAAAGGAATATGGAACTGGATTTTTCATGGGATAAATCTGCAAAGGAATATCTTGAATTATATAAATTAGTAAAAAGCTGGTAGACAGAGTATATACTTTAAATAATATATTTTAGGATAATAAAAATTTATTAACAAAATAAAAAGAAAGTGATACTGCACTTTCTTTTTTCATATATATTTTGGAAAAGAAAATTTAAATTTATATTATCAGCAGGCTTTAAATTTCAAACTTGAAATTTTTATAAATAAATTTTCTGAAAAATTTTATTAAAAGCTCTTTTACATAATATTCACCATAATTTATTAAATAAAGGAAATACAGTAAATTTGAATTTTTTTATATTTTTAGTTAAGCTGGATGCTGTATCTAATATGATGTTACAGTA
>JAUNKI010000059.1 GCA_030532815.1 Leptotrichiaceae bacterium | reverse complement strand
TGTAAGACTTAATCTTGCAAAGCTGGCTGATGAAGCGGAAAATGAAGAAGTTTTTCTTAATCGTGTATTGCCTGATGCCGTAAACAGAATGGCGAGATATATGGACGAAAGAGTAAGATTTTTAGTGGAAGAGAGTGGTTTTTTTGAATCAAGTTTTCTTGCAAAGGAACAGCTCATACATAGAGACAGGTTCAGCGGAATGTTCGGAGTAGTGGGACTGGCTGAATGTGTAAATAAAATAATAGGTGCGGAAAAACAGGAAGACAGATTTGGACGAAACAGCTATGCCGATGATCTGGGAGTAAAAATTATAGAAAAACTTCAGGAATATGTTCATAATTATAAAGTGAAATATTGTGAAATTACCGATGATCATTATGTGCTTCATGCACAGGTGGGAATAGATACAGATTACGGAATAAGTCCGGGTTGTAGAATACCTATCGGAGATGAACCTGCATTGCCTAAACATATAAAACAGACAGCAAAATTTCATCCTTATTTCAAGTCCGGTATAGGGGATATTTTTCCTTTTGATGAAATGGCTTCAAAGAATCCCGAATCCATTCTGGATATTATAAAAGGAGCATTTAAAGAAGGAATGAGATATTTTTCAGTATATTCTACCGATGCAGACGTAATAAGGATTACAGGATATTTAGTTAAAAAATCCGAAATGGAAAAACTGCACAGAAATGAGCAGGTAATACAGCAGACAGTTGTATTCGGTTTAGGAGCAAGGGAAAATTCAAAAATACTGGAAAGAAAAATAAGAGGAAATGAATAATGAAAGGAATTGTCAATAAAATAATACCTTTCAGCAATGTTGACGGCCCGGGTAACAGGCTGTCAATATTTTTTCAGGGCTGTAATTATGACTGCCTTTATTGTCATAATCCTGAAACAATAGAAATATTTAGAGAAAAAAGCAGGAATATTCCTGAAGATATAACTGTTATGAGTGTAGGGGATATTCTGAAAGAAATAGAAAATGTGGCTCCGTTTATTTCCGGAATAACCGTTTCAGGAGGGGAATGTTCCCTACAATGGCAGTTTCTTACAGAACTGTTTATCGAAATAAAAAAGAAGTGGAAAAGATTGACCTGCTTTGTAGACAGCAATTGTTCAATACCTTTATGGACAGAAGAGAAAAAAAAATTTATAGATATTCTCGATAAGGTAATGATTGATATAAAAGCCTTTAATGAAAAAGACCATATATTAATGACGGGAATAAGTAACGAAAATGTAATAAAGAATTTTAAATATCTTGTAGAACTAGGTAAAATATATGAAGTAAGAACGGTTATTGTACCTGAAATAATCGATAATGAAAAAACGGTAGAAAATATAAGCAAGCTAATTGCCGAATATGATAGAAGTCTAAAGTATAAAATTATAAAATACAGACAGAACGGTGTAAGGGAACATATACTGAAAGCATATACTCCCGATGATGAATATATGAAAAATTTGAAAAAAATAGCTGAAGGAAATGGACTTGATAATGTTGTCATAGTATAGTTTTATGAAATTTTTTGTAAACAAAGAACGAAACAAAAAAATTTATACTTTTTTTCCGTGAGGGCTTGTTGCCGCCCTCGCACTCCGGCTACCGGTTACAAAATTTTGACAAAGAACTACCAACACAAATTATTTCCAAATTCAGAAACACTCTATTCACTAAAAAATCACAAACTCGCTTCGCTTAGACAGTGATTTTTCTAAACGCTCATTTCCGGATTTTTTCGTTGAAATAATTTGAATATTGGGTTTTACTATAATCCAAATGTATGTTACTATTACAATTTAATTTTAAACGAAAGTTCGATATAATTATAATGGAAATTATAAAATAAAAATGGAGGATAGCTATGAAATTAAAAGGATACGATAATCTTTTCCTAACTGTAGACGATTTGGAAAAAGCTAAGAAATATTACAAAGATATACTGAGTTTGGAAATAAAATTTGATTTTTCTGATATGGGAATGATTGCTTTTAATATAGGTAATGAAGAAGCGGCAATAATTCTCAAAGATAAAAACAAATTTCCCGATACAAAACCGACAATATGGTTTGTCGTGAATAATGTTTCAGAAGAATATGAAAAAATGAAAAATAAAAATATAAAATTTCTGACATCACCTTTTCCCATTAGAACAGGAAATGCCGTTGAATTTGAAGATCCTTTCGGAAACAGATTTGGAATGACTGATTATAGGAAAGAATAATCTTTAATTAAAAATGGACTATATAAATATAAGAAGGTAAAATATGGAATTTGAAAAAATTTTTGGAGAAATAGTAAGTTATAAAAATGAAAAAGAAGCTGAAAAAATGTCCTCATACATGTTGAATAAATTTAAATATATAGGAATAAGAACTCCTGAACGCAGAAAACTGTTCAAAAATCTGTTTAAGGAAGCTAAAAAAGAAAGGAAAATAGACTGGAATTTTATAAACAGATGCTGGGAAAATGAATACAGAGAGTTACAGTATGTAGCTCTTGATTATATACAGACAGTAAAAGATTTTTTAACAGATGGAGATATACCTGAATTGAAAAAACTCATTTTGTTAAAATCATGGTGGGATACAGTTGATAATCTTGACATGATTATAGGCGGAATAGCTTTGAAATATCCTCAGGTAAACAATATTCTTTTAAAATGGAGTATTGATGAAAATATATGGCTCAGAAGAATAGCGATAGATCATCAGCTTCTTAGAAAAGGAAAAACGGATACGGACCTGCTGGAAAAAATATTGGAAAATAATTTAGGGCAGACTGAATTTTTCATTAATAAGGCAATAGGTTGGGCATTAAGAGATTACAGCAAGACAAATCCTGATTGGGTAAGAAAATTTATTCAAAAAAATAAGGACAGAATGGCAAAATTAAGTATAAAAGAAGGAAGTAAATATATTTGAAATATTACGGAAAGGTCATAAAACAGTTGTAATCAGATATACAATCTTTTATTTTTCATATAAACGTGATAGAATAATATAAATGATATTTAATTTAGGGAGAAAGAAATGTTTATAGATGAAAGTGTAATTACCGTAATATCCGGAAACGGCGGAGACGGTGCAGCAACATTCAGGAGAGAGAAATTTGTACAATTTGGAGGTCCTGACGGCGGAGATGGCGGAAAAGGAGGAGATATTATTTTCCTTGCGGATCCTAATATAAATACACTTGTTGATTTCAAAAGCAGTAAAAAATTTCAGGCGGGAAACGGTGAAAAAGGTTCTTCAGCACGTTCTACAGGTAAATCCGGAAATGATCTTATAATAAAAGTACCTGTGGGAACTATGATAAGAGATTTTGAGACGGATAAACTTCTTTTGGATTTAAGCATTCCCAATGAAAAAACTGTGTTTTTAAAAGGCGGAGACGGCGGAAGGGGAAATATTCATTTCAAGTCTTCAGTAAGGAAAGCTCCGAGAATAGCTGAAAGTGGAAGAGAAGGAGCTGAACTGAAAGTGAAGCTTGAGCTGAAACTGTTGGCGGATGCTGCATTGGTAGGTTATCCGAGTGTAGGAAAATCAAGTTTTATAAATAAAGTGTCTGCGGCAAATTCAAAAGTTGCAGGATATCATTTTACGACATTAAAGCCTAAACTGGGAGTAGTAAGAGTAGGGGAAGAAGAAAGTTTTGTAATAGCGGATATTCCCGGACTGATAGAAGGAGCTCATGAAGGTGTAGGACTTGGTGACAGATTTTTGAAACATATAGAAAGATGTAAAATAATTATACATATTGTGGATATATCTGGAATGGACGGCAGAACTCCTGAAGAAGACTTTCTTAAAATCAATAAGGAACTTGAAAATTACAGTGAAAAATTAGGGAAGAAACCTCAGCTTGTAGTAGCAAATAAAATTGACATGCTTTATGACGATGAAAAATATGAAAAGTTTAAAAAATTTATAAAAGAGCAGGGAATAAAGTATGTTTATCCTGTTTCGGTTATAGCAAATGAAGGAATAAAACAGGTTATCATGAAAGCATGGGAAATGATAAAGGAAATTCCGAGAGAGGAACTGGAAGAAGAATATCCTGTTGAAGAACTGTTAAGGGAAATGAACAGGAAAGATGACTGGATTATAAAAAAACTTGAAGACCATATATTTGAAGTTGACGGAAGAATAGTAGACGATGTTCTCAGAAAATATGTTTTTACCGGAGATGAGGGAATTATAAATTTTCTGCAGGTAATGAGAACTTTGGGAATGGAAGTAGAACTTGAAAATGCGGGAGTGGAAGAAGGGGATATAATAGTAATTGCAGGATATGAGTTTGAGTACGTCATATAATCAGATGATTTATTAAAAATAGGTGAAAATAAAAAATGGGAAATTTTTTTAAGGGACTTGTAATAAGCGGTCCCACAGGTGTAGGAAAAACCGATATGTCCGTAACTCTTGCAAAGGAAATAAAGGCGGACATTATTTCTGCGGATTCGGTACAGATATATAGAAAAATGGACATAGGAACTGCAAAAATTACTTCTCAGGAAATGCAGGGAATAAAACATCATATGCTTGATATTGTAGAACCTGATGAAGATTATTCAGTGGGAGATTTTGAAAAAAAAGCCAGTGAAATTTTAAAAGAAAAGGAAAAAAACGGGGAAAATATAATGATAGTCGGAGGTACAGGACTTTATATAAAAGCACTGACTGACGGATTTTCCGTTTTACCTCCGAAAGACAGTAAAATCAGAAAAAATCTGGAAGAAAAATCTTTGCAGGAATTAGCTCAACAGTTGAAAAAACTTGATGAAAAAGCTTTTAATGAAATAAATATAAACAACAGAATAAGAATTGTAAGAGCTATTGAAGTATGTATTCTGACAGGAAAAAAATTCAGCAAATTAAAAACGGAAAATATAAAAAATAATAATTACAATTTTCTTAAAATATTTCTTACGAGAAACAGGGAGGAAATATACGACAGAATAAACAGAAGAGTGGATATGATGATAAGAGGGGGACTCGAAAAGGAAGTTCGGAGAATATACAATGAATATAGTCATAGCAGACATAAAATAACCGCCATAGGTTATAAGGAATTTTTTGATTATTTTGACGGAAGTATTTCATTTGAAAAAGCTGTGGAAGAAATAAAAAAAGAAAGTAGAAGATATGCCAAAAGGCAGTTGACATGGTTCAGGAAAGAAAAAGACTATACAATATACAATCTTTCGGAAAAAAGTGAGCAGGAAGTAATAAAAGAAATTTTTGAAAAATGGAAAAAATTTTAAATAATATTAAATTAATAAGATAATGGGAGAAAAAATGAAAATAATGGATTACTTATCAGCAGACAGGATAAAAATCGGATTGAATGAAAGAACAAAAACAGGGATAATTGAAGAAATGGCAGAGCTGTTTTTAAATGGAAATATAGTAGATGCCGAAAATATGGATGAATTTATAAAAGATCTGAATGAAAGGGAAAAACTTTCATCTACAGGTTTACAGGACGGAATATCCATTCCTCATGCAAAATCCGCAGCAGTGAAAAAAATGGCACTTGCTATGGGAACTGTAAAGGACGGAGTAGAGTTTGACTGTATGGACGGAGAAGTATCAAAGCTGTTCTTTATGATAGCGGCACCTGAAAATACAAAAAGTGAACATTTGGATTTATTAGCTGAAATATCAAAGTTGTCTTATGACGAAGAATTACTTGAAAAATTGGAAGTTGCTGATAATTCTACGGAAATAATGGAACTGTTGAAAGAATTTTAATTTAAAGAATATAAAAAACTAATGGAACTATTAAAAAAATGATTGTTAGAATAAAGCAGTTACTGTTGACAATATATTGTAGCTGGGGTATAAATTAATAAAGGAACATATTTATTATAATTTGTTTTTCTTTATATGAAAAGCAGAAAAAGGAAATAAGGAGAAGTGAGAATGGGTAAATTAAATACAAAGTCCAAATTACAGAAATATATTCCGCTTGTTGATTTTCTTGAAGCAATTCTTGGAAAAAACAGTGAAATAGTGTTACACGATTTGGAAAATCCCGATCATTCAGTAATCGCAATCAGAAATAATTATATTTCCAATCGTGAAGTAGGGGCACCTGCAACAGATCTTGTATTGAGAATTTTAAAGGAAAGTCACAAAGAAGAAAGGGATTTTATTGCAAATTACAGGGGAATAGGAAAATTTAATAAGGCACTGAAATCATCGACTTATTTTATTCGTGAAGAAGGAGAACTGATAGGAATGATTTGTGTCAACACGGATGAAGCAATTTTTGACGGTCTTTTTTCCTCAATGAAGAAATTACAGGAAAACTTCATTAAGGAAGAAGTAAGTCCAAGTACTGAAAATGTGGATTCGGAAAATTTATCGTTATCCATAGAGGAAGTTGCACATGAGGCTATAAGTGATGTCCTTTCTACTCAAAATGTATCCATAGAATATTTGAAGCAGCAGGACAAGCTAAATATTATAGAAGTGCTTTATTTAAAAGGAATATTTTTACTGAAGGGTGCAGTTGTGGAAATTGCCAAAGCTCTGGGAATGTCCGAAGCAAGTGTTTACCGATATGTACAAATAATAAAAAGACAGGAACAGGAAGAAAATAAAGGTAAAAAAGGGAAAAGATAAAAATGTTAAAAAGCTGTTTTTCAGTAAATGATTATTGGAAATCAGCTTTTTTCAATTTTTTTGAAAAAAAATTAGTTAAAAAGCTTTTTCTACACTTTTTTAGAAAAACACGTCGATAAGCTATCGCTGAAAAAATTAATATTAGAGTAAAAAAGAAAATAATTTTTTAAATAATTGAAAAAATTACAGTTCAACTCTTGAAAAAATCAAAGATAGGGTTATACTATATAGTACAAACCGACTTAATAAAAATTACAGCAGAGGAGGAAAGACAAGTGGACAGGGAAAAGATGGAAATGATCGTATTTGACATTGTAAACAGTGCAGGTACAGCTAAAGGTTTGGCTTATGAAGCTTTAAATGAAGCCGAAAAGGGAAATTGGAATGAAGCGGAAAATTTATTGAAAGAAGCTGATCAATCATTGCTTGAAGCTCATAATATCCAGACGGAGATTATTCAGGCTGAAACGGCGGGGGATAATATAGATGTTTCAGTTCTGTTTGTACATGCTCAGGATCATTTAATGACAGCTGTAGAAGCAAAGTCATTAATTGAGTGTATGATTAAAATGTATAAAAGAATAGACAGGCTTGAAAAAAGACAAAAATAGGGGGAGAAATGAAAAGAAAAATAAAAAAATATAACGCAAGGCATGAAGAAAAAATCAGAGAAAGAGAAGAAAAGGAAAAATCAGAGAAAGAAAAATCCGATTCTGAAATAAGACCTTTCAGTTTACAATCGGCACTGGGAATAATAGTAAGTTCCTTTATAGGAACGACAATAATTCCATTTCTGCTCACTTTTGTAGGAATAAAAGATATGAGAATGGGAATAGTTTTAGGAAATACATTTTTTACAAGTTTTGCATTTACTTGGGTAAGGCATTTTATAGATTCAAAAAAGGGATTTTCAAAAAGTTTCTGGATACAGTATGCAATATTCGGAGTAATATTTGCAATAATATCATATCTATGGTTCTTTTGGAGAAAGTTTGTTTAATGAGGTTTTAATATAATAAAAAAGTATGAGACGGAGGTAATTTATGAAAATTTTATTTGTGTGTTCTTTGGGAATGTCCAGTACAATTGCAGTAAATGCGTTGAAAAAGGAGGCACAGTCAAAATCAATAGAAATCGAAGTAAACGCAGTAAGTACTCAGCAGTTTGAAGAAGAAATAAAGAAGGGGTATGATGCTGCAATGGTAGCTCCTCAGGTAAGACATAGATTTGATACATTAAGCGGGCAGGCAAAAGAAGCGGGAGTTCCGTGTGAAATGATACAACCGCAGGCTTACAGCCCTCTGGGAGGACCTAAGCTTTTGAAACAGATACAGAATTTATTGGAAAAATAGAAATTTCTATAATTTTACAGAAGTAGAAAAATTAAAATATTATCTGCAAATTATAAATTAAAAAATTGTATTTTTATTATTTTGAAAAAATCGGAAAACCGAAACAGATTAAATAATAAATTTACGAATTATTTAAATAATTATATTATAAGGAGGAAGTTATATGTTGGAAAAATTATCAATGCAAATGGCAAAACTCTCTGAACAGAGACATTTGAGAGCAATCCGTGACGGAATTATAGCCACATTACCTTTAATAATAGTAGGATCAATATTTTTGATTGTGGCATTTCCGCCGTTTCCCGCAGATTGGGGAATATCATTATGGGCTAAAAAAAATATAGCTCAAATATTACTGCCTTACCGTATGACAATGTTCATAATGGCTCTTTATGCTGTTATGGGAATAGGGAACAGCCTAGCAAAGTCATATAAACTGGACGGAATTACAGGAGCAATACTTGCAACGTGCGGATTTCTGTTAACGATAGTTCCGAGTGTTGTAAAGGAAATTGCCGTAGTGACTCAGGTAATAGACGGAAAAGAAGTACAGGTAATAGCTGAAAAAGGTGCTGAAGGAGCGACTGTTCTTCAAGAAGCTTTGGGTTTTGTAATGCCTATGACGAATCTGGGGTCAGCAGGGCTTTTTGTAGGTATACTCATTGCAATATTTGCAGTTGAAGTATACAGATTTACTACGACTACAGGATTTAAAATAAAAATGCCTGAAAGTGTGCCCGCTTCAGTGGCAAGATCCTTTGAAGCACTCACACCTACACTTATAGTAGTTCTTGTGGTAGCTACAGTGAGTTATTGGCTGAATATAAACTTACACGGAATAATGAAAATAATAATAGGACCTCTTGTAAAAGCTACGGATTCATGGATTTCAGTAATAATAATAGTGTTCCTTATAACATTTTTCTGGTCATTCGGAATACACGGAGTTTCAATAGTAGGCTCTCTTGTAAGACCATTATGGCTTACACTTCTTGAAGAAAATAGTACTGCCCTTGCTGACGGGAAAATGATACCTCATATAGCTGCAGAACCGTTTTACCAGTGGTTTGTATGGATAGGAGGTTCAGGGGCTACAATAGGTCTTGCCATACTTCTTATGACAATGTCAAAATCCAGTTACGGGAAAACACTTGGAAGAACATCTATAGTATCGTCAATATTCAATATTAACGAACCTATTATATTCGGTTCTCCGATAGTGCTGAATCCTGTGCTGATACCGCCATTTATAATTGTACCTGTTGTAAATTCATCCCTTGCATATTTATTTACATCAATGGGCTGGGTAAATAAAGTTACATCTACGCCGCCTTGGACATTGCCTGCACCTATAGGAGCATTTCTGGCGACAAATGGAGATTTAAGAGCAGCAATATTAAGTATTGTCCTCATAATATCTTCAATTGTAATATATTATCCGTTCTTTAAAGTATATGATAAAAAAATGCTTGATGAAGAAAACGCAGGTGAACAGGAATAGTAAACAGAAATAATATTTTTCTGACAGAATCGGATTAAATATATATAATAACGCTACCTGGTATTTATACAGGATTATACGTTATCCTTAATTAACGTAAATTCATATATGAAGGAATATAAAATGAGAAAACTTGGAATTTCGATTTACCCTGAAAAAACAACAGAGGAAAAATTGTACAGATATATTGATAAAGCTGCAGAAGCGGGATTTTCAAGAATATTCAGCTGCCTTTTATCCGTAACGGATAAAAAGGAAAAAATAAAGGAAAATTTTAAAAAAATAAATTCATATGCAAAATCAAAAGGATTTGAAATAATTTTAGATGTAAATCCCCGAGTCTTTTCCGATTTGGAAATAAGTTATGAAGATTTAAGTTTTTTCAAAGAAATAGAGGCTGACGGTATAAGACTTGATATGGGATTTACAGGGCTGCAGGAAAGTCTCATGACTTTTAAAGGTCAAGGACTGAAAATAGAAATAAATATGAGTATGGATACTCATTATATAGATATTATAATGGATTACAGACCGAATAAGGAAAATTTAATCGGATGTCATAATTTCTATCCTCATGCCTATACCGGGCTTGGAATGGACTTTTTTAACAGGTGCACAGAAAGATTTACAAAATACGGATTACGTACTGCGGCATTTATAACATCTCAAGCTGAAAATACATTTGGTCCGTGGCCCGTAACACAGGGATTGCCGACTCTTGAAATGCACAGGTATCTGCCTGTGGAAACTCAGTTCAGACATTATGCAGCTTTGGAAACAGTTGATGATATTATTATATCCAACTGTTATCCTACAGATGAAGAACTTGAAAAATTGAAAAATATAAGAAAAGATATGGCAAGTTTTGCTGTGGAACTCATTCCCGATATTCCTGAAACTGAAAGAAAAATAGTTATGGAAGAACTCCATTTCAATAGAGGAGATGTTTCAGGAAATGTCATAAGATCCACTAATAGTAGAGTAAAATATAAAGGGCATAACTTCAGGTTGTTTAACACTCCCGAAGTCATAAAAAGAGGCGATATAGTTATTGAAAGCAGTGACTACGGACATTATGCAGGGGAATTAATGATTGCTCTGAAAGAAATGAAAAATACGGGGAAATCAAATGTAGTAGGAAAAATAGTTGAACATGAACAATTTATTCTGGATTACATAAAACCGTGGCAGAAGTTTGCTTTTTCCGAAAAATAATTTTTATTCTATATATTTATAAAAATTAATAAAATACTGGTTCGTGAGGGCTCATTGCCGCCCTCACGGAGAAAAAGTTAAGTTGGTGGTTTTTGCCAAGCTTTTTTCAAAAAAATTTAGATAACAAATCCTGTATTTACTTAAATATATATAAAATAAATATAAATATTTAAAATATATAATGTTGAATAGTAATATATAATTGACATTAAATTGTAATGAAAGTATAATTGTGGAAAGATAACACTAATTTTCATTAGATGGTTTGTATTTTTTGAAAAAGGTTTTATCGAAAATAATTCAACATAAGTTTCAATAATA